>NZ_RCHM01000024.1:0-34473 GCF_003671475.1 Ketobacter sp. GenoA1
GGCAGGTTAGCGCTTTTGTACGAAAACCTACACTTGCAAGGACTCAAGAGGACTGAAACCGCAGGATCTGATTCTGACCAATAAACGACCATCTGGCTGTTTAATGAAGTAATCGTTGCCGACCCTCATTGTACTGCCTGGCCCCACCACGATAGAGCGGCAGATTATTCGTGTTTGTAATCAGGTCCATGCCCAGCTCTATGAGCAGGTCTTCGAACAGATGTCGCCGGAACTGCGCGCCGCGATCGATGATCTGTTGCAAACCGCCGGCGGCAATCAACGGACCTATTTCAACCAATTGAAGGAATATCCGCCGGGCGCCAAAATCTCATCGCTGAAACGCTATTTGGAACGTTACGAAAATCTAGTGGCCACCGGGATTAACGCGTTCGAAGAAAAGATCATTGATAATGCTTTTCTTCACTATTTGTACCGTTTGACCAAACGCTACAGCGCCCACGATATGAAGCGGTTCAAGGATCATAAACGCTATGCCTTGATGGTGTGTTTTCTATTGGAGTCGCGCAAACTGTTGCTGGATCACTTGGTCAAAATGCACGATCAGTACATGACGGAACTGTGCCGGCAGACCAAAAACAGCCACGACAAAAAGCACAAAGAATTTCGTAAACGGCAAAAGAAAGCGATCGACGCGGTACTCGATACGACTCATGTACTGTTGGAATGGCCGGATGAACAACCGCTCTATAAGCAAGATTTATGGCAACGCATCGACGAAAAGCAGTTGCGTGCATCCATTGACGATTTGTATATCTTTAAACGACTGGAAGAACGTGGGTACTGCGATTTATTGCTGACCCGTTATCCCAGCTTGCGTAAGTATTTTGCTGATTTTATCCGGTTGCCTTTTGACGTTGCGAAAGGATCGGGCGCCTTATTGCGGGCCATTCGACTGGTTCGTCAGTTGGACGCCGGCGAAATAAAGAGGCTGCCCGAGAATGCACCGATTGCGTTTATTCCACGCGAATTACGGCGCAGCTTGAAGGATTCATCCGGGAATATCAATCGCAATGTGTGGGAAATGGGGTTGGCATTGGCGATGAAAGACGCTTTGCGTTCCGGAGACCTGTATTTGCCGCAGAGCAAGCAGCACGTGTCCTTCTGGGATCTCACACTCAACGAACCGAACTGGGATGAAACCCGACACACGGTCTATACCGAACTCCAACAACCATTCCCGCACCAAATCCGCTCGGCCATCTCTTCTCAGTTCCACGAAGCCGTATCCGAAGCCCAAAAGCGTTTTGGTCTGGATAACTTTGCCGAAATACATAATGGCCGATTAAAATTGAAGCGCGACGACAAGCTGGATGTACCGGATAAAGTCTCTCAGCTACAAAAAGTCATCGACGCCCATATGCCAACCATCCGCATCGAGCAGCTGTTGATGGAAGTGGATCAAATGACCCATTACAGTCGCCATTTTGTGCCTATCCAACACCATCAATCGCGCCCGAAAGCGTTTTATAAGAGTCTGATTGCCGCCATTATCTCGCAAGCCACCAATTTAGGCGTGGTTTCCATGAGTGCCAGCGTCAAAGGGGTTACCGTGGATATGTTACGGCATATCCTGCAATACTATATCCGGGAAGAAACCTTGATTAACGCCAGCGCTGAAATCGTCAATCAACACCATCTACTGCCATTGAGCGCCATGCATGGCACCGGTACCTTATCTTCATCCGACGCCCAACGTTTTAAAATTCGCGCTGACAGCCTGTTAGCCTCTTACTATCCGCGCTATTACGGTTACTATGAGAAGGCCATCGGCATCTACACGCATGTATCCGATCAGTATTCGGTATTCAGTACCAAGGTGATTTCCTGTAGCCCACGGGAAGCCTTGTACGTGCTCGACGGGCTGCTGGAAAACAATACCATTCTTAAAATCCGGGAGCATACCACCGATACGCATGGCTACACTGAAATCGTCTTTGCCCTGTGCTATCTGCTCGGGTTCTACTTCATGCCCAGAATACGGGATCTGAAGGACCAACAGTTGTATCGGGTTGATAAGACCGCTGATTATGGTGACCTCAACCAGTTACTCACCAGAACGGCCGATTTGGCGATCATCGAGGAACAGTGGGAATACATGATGCGGGTGGCCATTTCGCTTAAGCAGAAAACTGCTCCGGCACATGTCATCGTGCAACGGTTAACCAATGGCTCGCCCTCGGATCGCCTGACCAAAGCGTTCACCCATCTTGGGCGTATCATCAAAACCGAATATATCTTGCGATACCTCACCGATCCGGAGCTGCGCCGTACCGTCCAGCGGCAACTGAATAAAGGCGAATACCGGCATAAGCTGCCACGCTGGATCTTCTTTGCTGACCAAGGCGAATTCACTACCGGTGACTACGAAGAAATCATGAACAAGGCCAGCAGCCTCAGTTTTGTATCCAACGCCATTTTGTATTGGAACACCATCAAAATAAACGACATTGTTGAGCAACTCAGGCAGCAGGGAGAAGCGATTGATGATGAGACCTTATCCCATATCTCCTTGTTGCCGTATAAACACGTGTTGCCCAACGGGACTTACTTTATCGAGGATGAGGGGAAGGAGTAGTTGTAGTTGGGCGCAAACCTACGGTTACGAGGTGGCCGTGGAAATCAAAACCGTAGGTTTTCGTTCAAATGCGCCCGCTGGTCCATCATGTAAATTTTGCCTTGTTGGATCTGTTTGGCTACACCTTTGCCCCCAGATATGCCCAGTTCGGCAAGGTCATTGAAGAGATGTTCAAAGTCAGTGAAAACAAAGACCAGGGCGTAACACTGAGTTTAAAAAAGCCGATTAAAACAGACCTCATCATTGAGCACTGGGATACCATCCAGCGTATTGCCATCTCGCTTCAGGAGAAAAGTACCACACAAGCGATTCTGGTTCGCTAGTTATCTGGTTACAGCAAAAGCCACCCGTTATTACAGGCCCTGACTGAGTACAACCGTATGATCAAGGCCATGTACTTACTGGACTATATCGACGATGCTAGTCTCCGGGGATATGTACAGCGAGCACTGAATCGAGGCGAGGCCTACCACCAATTACGCCGTGCTATCGCATCGGTTAATGGTAACCGATTCCGAGGTTCGTCAGATTATGAAATCAGCTTGTGGAATGAATGCGCGAGGTTGCTCACCAACGCCATTATTTACTTCAACTCAATGATACTGACCCGTTTACTGAGGCACTTCGAGGGCATTGGCGATGAAGAAAAGCTGGGGATTACAAAGCAGGTGTCGCCGGTGGCTTGGCACAACATTAATCTGAATGGGACTTATAGCTTCGACTTTGAACAAAACCTGATCGATATCGAGGAAATAATGCGGCCGATTACCGAAACTGGAGGAAATGTCTAAGTTAATACCCCTCTGGAGACCAGGAACCACGGGGGCTGTGTAGTATTATGTCTTTTTAAGACGGAAAATCCCCAGGACCCCAAGGTGTTGCTTTAGCGTGATTTCCACTTTTCTTTTGGCGGTTTTTATAAGGCGCGTTTGATTGATTGGATTTTGCCTGTTTTTTCGGTCTTTTTGTGTTCTCCGGACACAGCTTCCCCAACCCCCACTGTTTATCAACGTGCCGGGGCAGCACTCCTTGTGGGCTATGAGGTGTTCAGATGCAGGGCCACGCTGCGGAACAGATCCTGATGCGGACAGGCACTGCTCAGCAGGATGCGGATTCGGCGTTTGTTACAGACGATGACCGTGTCGATTTTTAGCAGTGTCAGCGCAGCGTATTGGGAGTGGCGCTCGCCAGGCGGGTGTGCCGCAAGGCGCGGCATCGCAACCCTTCAAACAGCGTGTAAGCCAGCCCCGAGAGCAACTGCCGGAACGGTCCACCAGCGACGGCTGGACGTGCGCCCGGCAAACAGATCCAGCTGCTGATCCTTGATCCGGTTCTCCATGTCGCCCCGCGCACAGTAGAGCTTGTCGTATAGGTACAGATCCGTCTGCGCCAGGTTGGTCACCACGAAGCGGGGGTTGGCACCCAGGCGATTGTGCTCGGCCTTGACGATGACCCGTCGCGGCTTGTCTCAGCTGAGCGCGCCGTAGTGAATAGAGGCAAACAGACGCTGCTTCTTGCCAGTCTGTTTATGCAGGGAATCGGCCCGATCGATCCACGGCGCCACTTGCGCCTTTCCCCGACCATTCTTGGCCAGCCCGACGATATAGCGCACGTCGTGTCGCTCACACCAGCGCAGGATTCTCCAGCGGCAAAAGCCGCTGTCGCCCCGAAAGATGATCTCCACCTTCGGCCAGTGCCGCCGCAACGCCTTGACCAGCAGTAATCTGTGGGGTTGTTCAGAGGTTCCTTAGTTCACTATGCGGATCACTCAATGCTTCTGCACTGACGCTCTTACGATGCTGAACCAGCTGCTTGCCAACCATGAAAGCCACCGGCATATTCACCGCGTCAACAGCGATGACTTGGCCCTCTCGTAGATAGAACACCGCAAATTCCTCTTTCTCGAAACAGCCGCGTACAACACGCTGGTCATGATTTTGCGACAACCCAACCATCTGTAATCGAAGGTCATACTGGTTCGACCAGAACCACGGGGCGCTGTTGTAGGGCTTCTCCTCGCCCATTAGGGTGGCGGCTGCAATACGGGCCTGATCGACCGCGTTGGCGACTGATTCAAGCCGCTGCATTTTCTCAAAGAAAAGATTCCGGTGGCGGGTACAGTCGCCAATCGCCAGGATCTCAGGATCACTAGTACGGGTAAACTCGTCGACGACAATACCATCATCACAGGGTAGCCCAGAAGCCTCGGCCAGCGCGGTTTCCGGTATAACGCCAATCGAGACAAGCACAATGTCGGCCTGCACTTTACCTCCATCCGCCAACGTCACGCCAGCCACGCGCCCCTGATCACCTGCTTCGAAACCGGTTACGGCCGCGTTCAGACGTACATCCACGCCAGCCGCATTGTGCTTGGCGTAAAAGAAAGCAGACATTTCTGGGCCAGTTACGCGCTGCATAAGACGATCGGCGGCTTCCAGAACTGTGACTCCCACCCTTTTCTTGATGGCGCTGGCTGCCACTTCAAGGCCAATATAGCCGCCGCCAACGATGACTAAACGCTTCCCGGGGATTAATTGGTCACGCAGGGCATCTGTGTCAGCGATGTCGTGCAGATAATGGATGCACTGCAAGTCTGACCCGGGCACCTTCAAGCGTCGCACGTGTGACCCCGTGGCCAAAACCAATCGATCGTATTTCAACGTGCTCTGGTCCGACAATCCGATGATCTTGTTGTCCCGATCAATTTGTTCGGCACGTACGCCCAGCCGTAATTGATAGCCGCCGTTCTCATACATCGAGCGCGGCTTCAGGTACAGCGACGCCTGATCAACCTCTCCTGCAAGGTAATTCTTGGACAGGGGCGGACGCTGATACGGCGGATGGGGCTCTTCACCCACCAGAATCACATCATGTTGATATTTTTTTTGCAGCAAGGCTGTCATAAGGGCACCTGCAGCATGTCCACCGCCCACAATGACTGTCGTCTCTTTCCGTTTGATTGCCATAGCCTGTCTCTTTCAATTGTGTTTTAGGATCAGATTGATCAGAAGTTAAGACTCCAACTGTGCCCTGTGACACCCACACAGGGCGCTCAGATGACCGCTTCCCCGGCATCCTCAAGTATCATCGCGGCGCCCTTCTCGCCGATCATGGTCGTCGGCTGATTGGTATTGCCACCCACCAGCGTTGGCATGATGGAGGCATCGACCACCCGCAGGCATTGCAGGCCATGCACACGTAGACGCGGATCGACCACCGCCATCGGATCGACGCCCATCTTGCAGGTGCCGACTGGGTGATACGCCGACTCGCCGCTGCGACGCACCCAGTCGGCCAAGTCGTCGTCATTCTGCAAAGCAGGCCCCGGCGACACCTCGACCTCATGGTGCGGTGCAAAGGGCGGCTGCGCCAAAATCTTACGCACCAGATGCACCCCACGAACGAGCTGCTCGACATCGGCGGACTCGGCCATATAATTGGGATCGATCAACGGTGCCGCGAACGGATCGGCGCTGTGCAAACCGACGCGACCGCGCGACAGTGGCCTTAGCCCGTAGATCATCACCGCGTAACCATAACCGCTCATCGCAGTCTTCAGATCCCGCCCGTGATCAGCGTACAGCATTGGCGCGAAATGCAACTGCAGGTCAGCCAACGGCTCCTCGGCTCGGGAACGGATGAATCCGCCAGCCTCGGCACCATTGCTCGACAGCACACCACACCGCCTGCTCATGTATTGCAGCAGGGCCCGCAGCCCGGTGAGCCAGTAGCTCGGATGCATCGAGATGCTCTGCCGACTGCGCGCTTTAACGCGCACAAACACGTCAATATGGTCCTGAAGATTTTGTCCCACGCCTTCCAGCGCATGGCGCAGCTTGATTCCGTGCTGTGCCAGTTCCTCAAGTGGGCCAATACCGGACAGCATCAGCAATTGTGGCGAGTTGAACGCGCCACCGCAGAGTACAACCTCGCGTCGGGCACAGACCTGCACCAGCCCCTTTGCGCTGCGGTACTCAACACCGGTAGCGAGGGTGCCTTCTAACAATACACGGGTAACTTGCGCATCACTGCGAACCGTCAGATTGGAACGGCCCGCTGCGGGTTCAAGATACGCCCGTGCATTGCTGCAGCGCACACCGTTCTTCTGATAGGCGTAGTAAAACCCCACGCCCTCCTGTTCACTGCCGTTGAAATCCGCATTGCGCTGGTAGCCCGCCTGTATCGCTGCGTCTAAAAACACCACGCTTAGTGGATTGGTATAGCGACGCTCCGCTACATTGAGCGGTCCGCCCTGACCGTGAAATGCTACGTCAGCCGACGCCAGCTTCGGCTCGAAATGTTCAGACCTGCGGAAGTAAGGCAACACCTCAGAGTACGACCAGCCGTTGCAACCAAGGCGGGCCCACTCATCATAATCCGAGGCATGCCCGCGGATATAGACCTGCGCGTTCATGCCACTAGAGCCACCAACCATCTTGCCACGGGGCTGAAACAGTGCTCTGTCATACATATGCCGCTGGGGTTCGGTATTGAACTGCCAATTGAAGCGGCGGCTGAACATAAGCTGCAGGAAGCCTAGCGGCGTGTTTACGAACGGATTGCGCCGACTCTCTGGACCAGCTTCGAGCAGCAGAACCGAATGGCGGCCGCTCTCGGAGAGCCCATTGGCAACAGCGCAACCGGCCGAACCCGCACCGACCACAACATAGTCGAATTGTTCGGACGACATACTGGTTACACCCTGTCTCAACGTTTAGGGGTCAGTTTGACCATCAACTTGGAATAGCCCCGCACGAAGTTGGACTGCACACGTTCCGGCTCGCCAACAACTTCAATATTGTCGAATCGTTTCAGCAGCTCCTCCCATAAAATGCGCAATTGTAGTTCGGCCAGACGGTTGCCCATACAACGGTGGACGCCGTAGCCAAATGCCATATGATTTCGGGCGTCCTTACGATCAATAATAAACTTATCGGGAGCTTCAAATTTTCGCTCGTCCCGATTGCCCGAGGCGTACCACATCAACACACGATCACCCCTCTTGATGGTCTGGCCGCACAGCTCCACGTCCTGCGTGGCGACCCGGCGCATATACGCCAGCGGGGTTTGCCAACGGATGATTTCAGAAACCATGTTCGAAATCAGATCCGGATTTGCTTTCAATTTGGCGAATTCCTCGGGGAACTGGTTCAAAGCCAACACCCCGCCGCTCATGGAGTTACGCGTGGTGTCATTGCCGCCCACAATAAGCAGCGCCAGATTCCCAATAAACTCCAACGGACGATTGATCAAATCCTTGGTGTCTTCGTTGCTCTGCAGCATGCTAATCAAGTCGAAACCAGGTGCTTCGCCTGCCTTGCGGCGTGCTTCCTTGTCGCGCCAAAGTTCGGAGAAAGCTCGAGCCATATCTGCAGCATCGTCAAAAAAAACATCTTCACTGGTAAACTCGCCACCAGTTGCCGATGATACACCTGACATTCGATCCGACCAGTCAACTAATTTGTGGCGTTCGTCGTATGGAAAATCCAGCAATGTAGCCAGCATACGTCCCGTGAGTTCCTTTGATACTGTCGGCACCCAGTTGAAGGGTTTATCCAAGGGCAGGTTATCGAGCACCTCTCTGGTGCGACTGCGGATTAGCTCTTCCATTTCCTTCAGGTTCTTTGGCGCCACAACACCCTGAACCGCCCGACGCTGCACGTCATGCTTGGGCGGATCCATGGCGATGAACATTTCTACCGACAGCCCCTCCGGGGGATCACCCAGGATAATTTGCGGCTCGGAGGAAAAAAGCTCATGACTCTTATCCACGAACAGAATGTCTTCATAGCGCGTCACCGACCAAAACGGCCCGAAGGGGCTGTTCTTCTGGTAGTGAACCGGCGCCTCGTCACGGAGCCGCTTGAAGTAGGCACCCCACTGGCCTTGCCGGTAGAGAAAAGGGTTGCTGGTGTCAATGCTATCGAGTGCCAGGGAGTTGACATCGGGCAAAGGCCTATCGATGAATTTGATCTGGGGTCGCTTTGTACCGATGATCTTCTTCTTGGCCTTCATTAGCAGTTTTAGTGCCCTGATCTGCGAGTACATAGGCACCACTCTGGATGTGGTGTTGATCACTTTTTTCTGAATGGTATCAATTGGCCTTATTTCTGCTGACATAGTCTGCTCCGGGGTTACATCTGAAATTCTGGCAAGTGAACGGTCATACCGTCCATCGCATCTTTGGCCTTGACCTGGCAACCCAGGCGTGAGGTTTTCGTCCGCTCTGGAGTCATTGACAGCATTTGTTCTTCGGCATCGGTGATCGCACCGGTCTTGTTAAACCACTCCTCCGCAACGATCATGTGGCAAGTTCCACACGCGCACTCTCCGCCGCAATCTCCATCAATACCCGGCACTGCATTACTGACTGCGATTTGCATCAACGTAGATTCTGGCTCCAATTCCACGACATGTTTGGTGTTATCATGTTCAATAAAGATAATTTCACCCATTAATTCTATCCTTCCGTTAATGTCTAGGCTTTAGACTGACATTTTACCGTTACGTCAACGAGGACATTTATTGACATGAGGGGGACATTTAAAGACACTTAAGCAAGTTCCTTGGAAGCACATATTACGTGGACTCAACAGGATGGTTTAGAAACTGTGGAAACTGGTATTCCATCAAACTATTCACGACTTATAGCCCGCGAGCTAGATCTCACCTTAAGTCAATTGCCCACATTACTGCATGGCACCGGTCTCCCCATCCAGCAGTTTCTGAGTGAGGACAACCTGCTCACGCCAGCCCAGCAGATACAGATTTTGCGCAACGCGTTGGCGCTGTCCGGCCAGCCCGAATTTGGTTTACGGGTGGGCAAGCGCCTGACGCCAGCTACTCACGGTGCGATGGGCTTCGCCGCCTCCAGCAGCCCGGACTTGCTCAGTGCGCTCCAGGCGATACACACCTTCTTGCCTACGCGCGTCAGCGTTATTCAGCTGCATTTGCAGCAGATTGAAGATCACTTGGAATGCAGACTGGCTTTCCTGATGCAGCTGGACGACGACCTCCAACGCTGCGTGGCAGAGACTATCATTATGACGCTGCTAGCGTTTGGCGAATTCATTGTAGGCCGCCCCCTGTACGAGGCTGAAATCGGCTTTTCCTACCCGCCCCCTCAGTACCATGCGACCTATTCCGAATGTATGTCCGGGCGGGTTCGCTTTGGTTGCGATCAACTTATGCTTAGATTACCGATGGTTCTGTGCAGGGAACCCAACGCCTCCGCCAACAACGAAAACTATCGCCTAGCATTGCGGCAGTGTGAGTCGATGCTTGCGGAACTTCAGACCCAGGAGCCAAGCTACCAGACCCGGCTCAAGAAGATGATGTTGTCCCGACCACCTGGAACGCTTAGTGAAGAAGAGGCGGCGGCGGCCCTATTTATGAGCAAACGCACCCTGGCGCGCAAACTAAAACAAGAAGACAGCAGTTTTCGACAAATTCGCGACGAGATTCTGTCACGGCAAGCAGCGGACTATTTGAGTGGAAGTCAATTATCCGTCGAATCTATCGCTTCTCTCTTGAATTATCACGACAACGCGAGTTTTAGGCGCGCCTTCAAGCGCTGGTTTGGTCTGTCGCCCACTCAGTACAGGCAACACGGCAATTCCTCGGACACCGCACCACGGTCAAGACACTGATGGTAGAGCACATGGGATGGCCTACGAGTTCTTGCTATCACCAATCCCTCCCAGCATAACGCAATATATGTTGCCTAGCGCATTCACTCATATTGTTCCTACAACCAACCAAAAATTGGTCTACACTCTAAACAATAGAAGCATGAAGGTGTGGAAAAGTGAATTGGTTCAGACGCTTATCGATTCAAACTAGAATCTATTTAATTACCAATGTAGCCACTGCTGGCTTCATTATTTGTTTTCCATTGACTTCACTGCGTTAGCATCCGGTTCCAAACTGATGACAAGTAAACTAAACGCATCAATGAATCTACTAAAGTTTCGCGACACCAGTCAACGTAATTTTGGCAAGTTCATTGTCGAAGCAGAGTCCAGAAGCGAGCAAGTGGCTATTTACGGTATGACAATTGGTATCTCTACTTTCACACGCATTCTTCTTATTTCTTACTTAATTGGTCATTCAATGTCGCTCAATCTAAATAGTGATCGAAGTAATCAAAGGGAACGCTAACCAGACTAACCTACTAGCGCTACATACATACTGCCAAATGAGACAGCTAGGACAGGAGAGCAAGGCCATGGGTTTGCCGTCGTGGCATACGAGGTTCGTTCTTTTGCATCAAAAAACAAGACTATACGTAGGAAATCCACGACACAATTAACAACCTGATTACAGCTTTGAAAGATGCAGTAGATGTAATGGCATAAGGGACTGATAGGGCTCAATCTGGCGTTGCAGCACTAGCAGTCTAAGAGACATTGTCTGTGTGGTAGTAAGAGTAAGCTAATTTTTAGCAAACAAATGGAGATATATATATGCCTAGAACGAAATTTACTATTGCGCAAGTAACCAGCAGGTTAATGTTGGCTAGTTGCTTCATGACACCGGGACTATCCTATGCTGCTGATATTACATGGAGTGGTTTTGCGTCGGTTGCTGCCGGACAAACATTGGGAAGCGATGATGCAGAGTATGTTGTTGATAACGCCACCGGCGGTGCATACGATAATACATTGCGCTTCCTGCCGGAAAGTACAATGGCCATACAGGCTTTCGCCCAAGTAAACGAATCGGTTTCAGCAACGGTACAAGCGGTAGCAAAAGGGTCAAATGAGAAAAGCTTCGATACTTCCTTTGAATGGGCATATGCTACGCTTGCTGTAACTGACAATACAAAGATCAACTTTGGACGATTCCGCGCACCACTGTTTTATTATTCCGACTTTTTAGATACATCCTATGCCTACTATTGGTTAAGAGCACCGACAGACATGTACGTTGCACCATATTCAACGACGACGGGCGTTTCTCTGAATGATTTTCGCTATCTAGGTGACTTTGAATTATCCACACAGATTTGGACGGGGGAGGAGCAAATCGAGTTCCTGGGATCACCCGGTGAGCTGACTGACATGATAGGTATTAACTTTATGCTAGCTTACGATTGGATAAAGTTACGTGCTGTGTATAACACGATGGATTCAGCAATTGAAGGATTGGGCG
The DNA here is from genome assembly GCF_003671475.1 of Ketobacter sp. GenoA1. Taxonomy (NCBI): domain Bacteria; kingdom Pseudomonadati; phylum Pseudomonadota; class Gammaproteobacteria; order Pseudomonadales; family Ketobacteraceae; genus Ketobacter; species Ketobacter sp. GenoA1. The sequence goes on from NZ_RCHM01000024.1 coordinate 11,750, forward strand.
TAGATACTAAATTAATTTATTCGGCATATGCCGTGATCGCAGACTATGAAAATTTCAAGTTTAGAAGTGAATACGGAAATCTTGAAGATGATGACACCGGCTTAGAGGATAAATTTGGGTATGCATCGGTGGGATACACTATAGGCAATTTTACACCCCATTATACCTATTCTGAGCAAGATAGAGCCGCTTTCTTTCTCGCAGAAGTAGAAACTCACACAATAGGGATACGCTGGGACTATTTGCCCGGTACAGCGTTTAAATTGGAGTACTCAGAATCTACAACTGAAGCAACTCCATGTGATCCTATGAGCGGGATGTGCCTTCCTCCGCAAGAAACCAAAATTGAAGTAGTCGCCGCAGCAATTGACTTAGTATTTTAGAGAGGGGATTAATATGATTAGATTCAATATAACGGCTACTTTAGTAGCTTGTATTATATCATTTCTTTCTTCCCATTCCTTTGCCGATGTAGTCGTGATTGTAAACCCAAGTAATTCTGTATCAGAGCTCAATGATAAGTGGCTTGGTGCCATATTCTTAGGGAAGAAAACGAAATTTCCGGACGGTAGCTCGGCTGTACCTATTGAACAGCAACCGGGTACGTCAGCCCGGGATAAATTTAATGAGAAAATTCTTGAAAAGAATGAAGGACAGTTGAGAGCATATTGGTCTCAGCGGATTTTTACGGGTAAAGGTCAACCACCCAAAACTGTCAACGGGAGCGCTGACGTAAAGAAGCTGGTATCGGAGAATCCAGTATTCATTGGGTATATTGATGCATCAGAAATTGATGATACGGTAAAAGTTATCCGAAAGCTTGAATAGAAATTTCCATTCAAACTTTTATAGCTCACCTTTGGAATATGAATTTAAGGTATACCTACAGAAGCGGTCCTAGATTCCCATCTTCAGCTATAAGTTACTGTAATATTTGAATAATAGTTGTTTTTTGAAAAAGCCGATAATGATATTTATCGGCTTTTTGAGGCCTTTAGCTTGAAATTAATCAGCAGCCACACAATGACTTATGAAGCTTGAATCTCCATCATGGGAAATTTGACCCGGTTCTGTAGGTATACCCAATTTAGAAAGCGTGTTAACGGACTTAACATATTAAACAACAGACCAATTAACATGCTAAATTGTAATTCTCTGACAAAAATAAAAGTTCCAGTTTTTTTCAAAGTGCGAGAAGGCGCACCTGAATCCATTCAGGCACAAGTGGCCTGGTAAAACGTCACCTGGTTGCGGCCCGCAGCCTTGGATTTGTATAAGGCATCGTCTGCACAACTGATGAGAATTTCGATCGAATCACCAGCATCAGGAGTTTTGACAACAACCCCGAGACTAATGGTGACCTTCATCGTTTGATTCTGCCAGCGGAATTCTAGCTGCTCAACATTGCCTCGTATTCTCTCGGCCACTTTAACCGCACCGGCTGAATCGGTCTCGCACAACACACAAAACTCTTCGCCGCCAAACCGCGCCACCAGATCTCCCGGCCAGCGTAGACTAACGCTGATGCACTTGGCTACAGCTTGGAGGCACGCATCACCGGCAAGGTGACCGTGAGCGTCATTGAATTGCTTGAAGTGGTCAATGTCGAGCATCATTAAGGTCATCGGGCGTTTATATTGCTGGCAGCGTTCCAATTCTTCTCTCAGATAGGTATTCAGAAAGCGTCTATTACGTAGGCCAGTCAATTGATCCGTGGCGCTTAAGTCCGACAATTTTCGATTTAGCACCTCCAACTCTTCTGTGCGTTGGGCGACTTTCGTCTCCAATTCTTCGTTGTGTATTTTCTGTAATGACAATGCATGCTGTTGAGCTTCGTAGCGCATGCTTTTTTCGTAATTGATGTATTCAGCCAGCGCGAATGAGAGTAGCACCACCTCTATCAATGAACCGATCTGGGTTGAGTATTCGGTAAAAACGCTTCTAGGCAAAAGCCCAACATAGTTCATCACGGTGCCGAATCCGACTATCACGAGCACTGTCCATGCAAGACAAAAATAACGGGCTTGACGGTAACCTTTGTACCACACCCAGTAGCCGGTAAAGAGCGCGATAATGCAGCTCGAAGTTGTCAGGACTGCACCTACTTTGATGATATATTGGTAGGGAACGATAAACGTCGAAATTATGAGAATAACAGACACCGCGATGGCCACCTTGCTCAAAAGAAAAAGGTTCGGGCTTTGATTCTTTAAATCCAGAAAATGTATTTGAAACAAAAATACACCCGCCATCATGGTGCAAACAAAAAAACTAGTGGAGATAGAGTTCCACCACAGGCTTTGAGGCCAGACGTACCGAAATGTTAGGCCCTCTATGGCTGCTTGAAACAGAGTCATGGACAGAACATAAACGACATACCATAGGTAAGCGCTGTAACGAACAGAGGAGTAGATAAACAGATTGTACATGGCCATGACCAGCATAGTACCAAAATAGAGTCCGTACCAACCATAAAGCATCTTTTCTCTTTCATGGAAATCAACCGGATTCCAGATGTTTAGGGGAAACTGCGTGGCGCTGGTCGTCTGGATTCTGAAAAAATAGATCTCTGTTTTGTTGGGTTCTAAGTCAGCAGGGATTACGAAATTTCGGTTTTTGATTACGCGATCGGAAAATGGCTTCTTGTCACCAAGCGAATAGCGTTGAGATGACGGGGCTAGATTACCCTCGTAGATATCCAGGTGATCCAGCAGCGGGTAGGCCACCTCGAGCAATACAGGCAATGTCTGTTGGCCAAGGTTGACTATATTCAATTTAAATACATAGATTTTGTCAGTGAAGCCGAAGCTGTTTTCGTTGGGCTCCAAACGCATCCACCTTGAATCGGACAGCGTTTGAGCTGGGTCAAGAACCTTGTAATAGAGCTGATAACGCAATTGCTCTGCAGTATAGCCTTTCAATTGTGCCTGAACTTCGATTGAACAAACCACCAAGACGGGTACCAGAAACCAAAGGAGCAGGCGCCATCTTGACGTCATCTTCAATGTCATGAACATGGATCCTTAGAGTAAACAAGCGTAATTAACCCAGTTTAGCCCATCCTGAGTAGTTGCTATCCTACATGTATGCTCGGGCTCAATTATGAGTGTTCTGGGCGCAGTGATTGCTCTCCCCATCTGCAAATACGGGAACTTTGGTCCTCTGATCCGAGAAACAATCCGAAAGCCTATGCCCAATATTCCTTTTTTTACGTGCTTCTACGATTGTGTGATTTTACTTTTTTCTTGAATTTGGTTGTCCAACCAAGTAAATATACAACTGAAAGAATACAAACTGAACAACCATAATAAAAATAAGGATATTTCCATGACATGCATAATTAACCGTATCTTGCCGACTATCTTCAAATTATTGTTGGCTGTAGCAATCGTTGCCGTACCGCCAGACGATGCCCTTGCCGGCGCAGGCGACGCGGCATCCACCTATGGCCTTGGTCCCATCAACGCCGGGTCCGCGCAAGCTTTCAGCGCTTTCGAGTCTGGGCCCTGGGCTGTGTACTACAACCCCGCAGCGATGGCCCGCTCCCCCGAAGGCGATTTGAGTGCGGTCGTGCAATACGGCGACCAGGAGCTGCGTGCAAAATCGCTGGGGGGCTCTGACCCGTTGACGCGAGAGAGTGACGTCCTGTCGGACAGCAGTTCCGAGCTTGTGTTGCTAGGCATCAAAACCCGCATTACGGGCGCATCTGAATCGGACACGAGCCGCTCCATGTATTTGGGTATTAACGTGGGCGTCGATGAATACATCTCCAACATTCTACCGTACCAAGCCAACACAGCAGAGCAAGGACAATTCCTGCGTTACGAGTCCCAACCGCTTTACCTGGCCTTTGGTGGTGCTGTTCGTGATCTCGTTCGCGGTGTTGATGCAGGCCTTTCAGCACGCTTGACACTAGCGGCGAAGGCACGCCTTGAAGCGGTCTCCGACCTCGCGGGCAATACGGATTCCGAGCAGCTTTCGCTGGAAGCCAAGCCTACCCTGTCCCCGGCGCTGGGAATTAACATCCGCACAAACGAGCTCTTCTGTGGTCATTCGCCTTGGCGTCGTACATCTTGTATGCCGTTCGGCCTCAATGGACTGGAGGTGGCGCTGTTCTGGCGTGATGAAACCAACTACGAGGTCAGTGTGGATGCTAACGTGGTTATTCCCGGCGTCATCCCCGAGCCGGGACTTGATCTAGCTCTGTCAACCATCGATTCGTATCAGCCACAGGTGTTCGGCGGCAGCATCCTGCTGCCTCTTGGAAAGTTCGAGCTTGTAGCCTCTGTCGAAAAGCAAATTTGGTCTGAGCTGGAAAGTAAATTTGCCGGAGATACAGTCAGAGAGCAGGCAGGTTTGCGTTTTAATGATGTGGTCGTTCCCCGCGTTGGCGCTCGCTTCCAGTTTTCTGACCAGCTCCGGTTGTTTGGAGGGTTGGCATGGGAAGATTCTCCCTTGAAATCATCCCGGTCACAAGACGTAAACTTTCTTGATAGCGATAAAACGGTGGTCGGCATTGGCGGCGACTACCGGCTCAAGAACGCACCCATCATCAATGCTCCCCTGGTGCTGTCGCTGGCCTATCAGTACCAGCAGATCGAGGAGCGCGATTTTGAGCTGACGTCAATCAACTCTCCCTCCGATCCAGCACCATTCGAGACGGTGCGCGCTGATGGCGATATTCACCTCTTCTCATTGTCTGCTTCAATGAAGTTCTGAGCAGAACTTCGGCAGATTTGACGAATCGCGAACAGGGAAAAAACAGAATGAAAACAAAAATAAACCACCGAACAATAACTAGTTTTATTGCACTATGGGTACTGCTGCCCAACTTACTCTTGCTGTCCGGTTGTGGAGGCGATAATAGCGCTATTACCTTTACTAGAAGCCCTACTTCCAAAAGTCTTATTTTCGCCTACCCCTATCCGGGTCAACGGGAAGTGACGCCCAGCGCCCAGGTTGTGCTTCGTTTCTCGGCTCCCCTTGATGAAAACGTTGCTGCGGACTTAGAAAACCGATTGCAGCTGGTTACTGTCGAGGGTGACAACGCAACCACGTTCGATCACGACGCAGTTGATGACAAGCGCAGCCTGGTGCTGCGCCCTGTGGATAAACTCACGCCAAATAAGGAATACCGGCTGCAACTGATCGGAGAGGGCCTCGGCAACATCGACACAAGCCCCTTCCGTGACTTTCGTTTTCGTACGGCCGGCGCGCAGCAGGGGTTTGCTGCGGCGATTGGCGACGGAAACTTCGAACTGCTAACCATCGCCCCCCTGGATCAGAATTCGCTGTTGGCCAGCATTGACGATGCCAAACAGCCAAACGACATGAGCACCCTAAGAATGGTGTTCAATCGCTTGCTGGATCCGGCTACCGCCAACTATGGAGAACAGGTCAAACTTGTCGACGCTCAGGGCAGTCTCGTCAGGGGTAGTCTTTTGCTTCAGGGACGCTACCTGGTGCTCGACCCAATGAATGATCTCAAAGCGGTGAAACATACCTTGATCCTGTCCGGTCTGCGCAGCCGGAGCGGTGAGACGCTCCCGGACCTTGAGCGCACCTTCACGCCTGTTGCTACAACGCCGCGTGAAACAGCAATTCTCAAGGTAGGCGCGCTTGGTGCACAACAGCCGGAGCTAGCATCAAAGCTCACCGGAAAAGGCATCAATAAGGTTCCGGTAGAAAGTTTTGTGCTGGGTACCGAATCCTTTACCAAACTGGAGGGTGATCTAGCGGCGGATCTGGGTTTCGTTCCGCATTTTGCCGACGCAGCCCCCTTGCGTGTACCTGCAGGTTCAGTGCTACGCGGTAGTCCGGTGGCAGTCAACATTCTCGGCGAAGTCAATGCAGGCATTGAAACCGGTGAGGTGTTGATCACACTACTCAGTGATGCAAACGGCTACCTGATCGCCAACCCGTTCAGCGACGCAAAGGACGCTCCGCGCTATGCCTTACTAAATATGGATGCGGCCATGACCGCAGCGGGCAGTATCGCCAACGCTGCGCTGAGCCAGAACTTACTGGACATTCAGGTAGTAGGCCTTGCTATAGTAGAAAATGGTGTCCTGGTGATGGATGCCGTCAGCGTAGTGGAACCTGAAATTCTCGGTCTGGAGCGCGCCAGCGGGCTGTTGTCTTTCCGCCTGGAAGCCTATGCCGACCAACGCAACGCGCCGGTACCGCCGACCGATGCGCGGCCGCTTGAGCTGCAATCCTGGTCACCCGGGGATAACTTTCAACCCAATGCCCGTCCTGGTGACCCTGTTATCCTAAATTTTAACAAGCCGCTAGATCCGGCATCGGTGTTCCTTGATGGCGCCATCACGGTCAGCGTTAACGGTATTCCCTTGCTTCCCTATCAGGTGTCTATGCGCCAGGACGGTGCCACCATCATTATCGAGGGCTCCGGCATCGTCGAACACAACCAGGATGTAGAAATCACACTGTCCAGCCTGCTGCGCGATACAAAGGGCAATCCTTTAAATCAGGACACGGAACTTGAAATGCGCCTTCCAGACCTGAATCGTCCTAACGGCGATGGCACTGGGCTGCGCTCGCCTGTCGCGGCCGTGTTCCCTGGCTTTTCCTGCGCGCTCACAGAGGCCGAGCTCACTGGGGAGCGGTCCACATGGCGCAACGGTCGCTGTGTTGGCGGCAAGAGCAGCGACCCCAAACTCCATGTAAATGGTCTGTACAAAGACTACCCCATTCGCGTCTTGTTCAACCGCGACATCGATCCGTCAACGATCAACGAGACCACCTTCTTCGTTGAACGCCGGGATTCAAGCAACAATTGGCTACCCATACCGGGTCGGCTGGATATCCTGCCCCAGCGGGTGGAGTTCTTCCCGGATACCCCCTGGCAGGTCGGTGAACTTTATAGGTACACCTTAAAATCGGTGGACAATCCCGATTGCGGGGTCACTGCCATTTGTTCGCCGGATGGTGCACCGCTTCAAACCAGACAAATCTCGCAAAGCAGTGCATCTGCTCCTGCCCCTCGCGAGGGTGGCCCCGATATGGTGAATCACTTTGTCGCTGCCGGTGAGGATGATCGCTTTACGTTAGTTGGTTTGCGTGTTTTGCCAGTGGCGGATGTCAATGCCAATATGGTGCTTGACGAAGAAGAACAAGGTGCGGTAGTCCTCGAGGACGGCAGCATCGACGCACCATCGAATCATCTAGGGTTGGTGTTAAAGCGTTATGGCGGCGTCATAACGAATGCCAATCTCGGTTGTTCTCTCAGGGAGGATTGCCCGGAAAACCACTTCGCATTTATTAGCAGTGGCGCTCTAGCAGCCGGCCCACGTACTTACGATCCCGATGTTCAGGTGAATCGTCGTCTAATCGACAGTAACCCAGCCACAGATAATATCGCAGTGGGTGCCATACGAGCCAACGTCTATCCGACAACAGTCTCCACTACCAGCGTTTTTCTGGAGGCTCAGGCCCTAGGACTCATTACTATTGGACTGGATACAGGGCCACTGATTCTCAGGCTGTTGCCCCAAGAATCGGATGAGCCCTTTATCACAGGGTTTATCTCCGACACGCCAAACGGCCCCTGGTTCAATGCCACCTTCAGCGTACTGGTGGATGCCCCCGAGCTGAGACCTGCGCTGGGTCCTATTGTGCTTAGTCACGATATTCGCAGCAAATCGGTAGCCAATGTAACGCTTGAGGGGCCACTGCGCTTTGTCGATGATGGACGGTTGATCCTCAACCTGAGCAACGCTGACCCTCTCGTGATTCCGGCCGGCATAAGCTTACTTGGTCTTGGCTTAGGGAGCGTGGAACTGGAAGTTCCCCCGCTTGCTCTTGATATGACTTTGACCTTCCTGCCTGTCAAAAACTTCTGATGCGGAACTTACTTCTATAACGAGCAACAGTTAAGTCAATTGATCTCTCAATAGACCCTTTAAAGGGTCTAAACAAGCAGTCTGATTCCCCACTGGCAAAAACTTTTTGCCAGTGGGGAATGTATTGAGCTATAATTTGGTCGCCCAACCAAATTATAGCTCAATACATAAAAATATAGGGATTGACATGACATGTAGTCGTACCCGACAAACTGATCAGTTCGCTTCATCAGCGACGCCTACAGAGTTTGTCGGTGCTGGTGGATTGATTCTCCGGGCCAGTCGATTCGGCGAGTTAACAGCCCCCATCGTGTTACTACTTCACGGCGGAGGGCAAACGCGTTACGCCTGGAACCATACTGCACAAGCTCTCTCCGAGATGGGCTACTGCGCAATCACATTGGATGCGCGCGGGCACGGCGAAAGCGATTGGTGTGCACAAGGTGATTACAGCACCGAAAGCTTGGTCGCTGACCTTGGCGCTGTGATTTGCGCGTTGCCTACAGCCCCCGTCATTGTCGGAGCTTCCATGGGCGGTCTGACTGCCATGCTCGCCCTTGGGGAGGATGACTCGCTGCCCTGTTCAGCACTCGTACTGGTGGATGTGGCACCACGTCTCGAACAGCAAGGCGTTCGTCGCATCATAGAATTCATGTGCTGCCATCATGACGGATTCGATGACATTCAACAGGTGCGCGATGCAGTCGCCGCATACAATCCACATCGTGCTCATGCCAATGACCTGTCAGGACTGCACAAGAATTTGCGCCGCCATAATGATGGCCGTCTTTACTGGCATTGGGATCCTGCCTTTCTGGATCACGCCCGCTTACCTTCGGAAACCGACGACGGCATGTTTGAGCGAATCAGGCTGGAGTCAGCAGCTAGAAAGCTTTCCATGCCAGTACTACTAATTCGGGGGCACCAGAGCGACGTGCTCAGCGACCAGGGCGCACGCGAGCTACTCGACCTGGTTCCCCATGCGGACTATGAAGTGCTGGATCAGGCAGGACATATGGTGGCCGGGGACAAAAACACCATTTTCACCGAAGCGGTATTGAATTTCCTACACAACCCGTCGTGTATAGGCGACGCGTTGGGTTGAGCCCCTTGACTGAAACGGAGTAATAACATGAAACACCCTTATTTAGATGTTTTAATTATCGGCGCAGGCCTGTCGGGCATTGGCGCGGCCTGTCACCTGAAAAAGAAATGCCCTAGTCTGCGTTTCGGTCTCATTGAGCGGCGCAAACGTATTGGTGGGACCTGGGACTTATTCCGTTACCCCGGCATCCGTTCGGATTCCGACATGTTTACTCTAGGTTACAACTTTCGGCCTTGGACTGACACCAAGATGCTTGCCGACGGCCCTTCTATTCGCAATTACATTGAAGACACAGCAAGCGAATATGGCGTAAAACGTCATATTAACTTCGGTTTGAAAGTGCTTTCGGAATCCTGGCACAGTGAGAAAAACCATTGGATCGTTACTGCCATTGACGAAACAACCGGTGAAGAGCACCAGTTCAACGCTGGCTTTGTACTCAACTGTACCGGCTATTACAAATACGATGCCGGTTACACCCCGGACATTCCGGGTCTCGACAAATTCAAGGGCGAATTGATTCACCCACAACACTGGCCGGAGGACTACGATTACAGTGGGAAACGGGTGGTGGTTATTGGGAGTGGTGCCACTGCCGTAACGCTGGTGCCGGCCATGACAGACAAGGCGTCTCACGTGGTGATGCTGCAACGCTCCCCTACCTACGTCGCCTCCGTACCAGAGCAAGATCTGATTTCCAGAAACCTGCGTCGCATCCTGCCGGAAATGACCGTTTACCGGATGGCTCGGACCCGAAACATCCTACTACAGAGAGCAGTATACCGGCTCTCGCTGGCTAAACCCAAGGCGATGCGCCGCCTACTTTTGGCGGCTGCGCGCCGCCAGTTGGGTCCGGATATCGACATGAAGCATTTCCAGCCCCATTACAATCCCTGGGAGGAGCGTATGTGTGCTGTACCCAAGGGTGATCTCTTCAAGGTAATTCGCGAAGGGAAGGCCTCCGTGGTGACCGATCAAATCGACACAGTGACTGAAACTGGCATCCAATTGAAGTCTGGTGACCATCTTGACGCAGATGTTCTGATCACCGCCACGGGTCTTGATCTACAACTGTTCGGTGGCGCGAAGTTAGAAGTGGACGGACGTGAGGTCAATGTGGCCGACACCATGATGTACAAGGGTCTGATGCTCGAAGGTGTGCCCAATATGGCCCTCGTGTTTGGTTACACTAACTCATCCTGGACATTGAAGGCGGATATCGCCAGTGAATTCGTCTGCCGCCTACTGAATCACATGCGCGGCATCGGCGCCCGAGTGGTCACGCCTGTCGACGAAGAAGGATGCGCTACAGATCTGAACTTTCTTAATCTTCGCTCTGGATACGTTCAGCGTGCCAATGACCGCCTGCCACGCCAAGGCAGCAAGGTTCCCTGGCAAAACCTTGATGATTATTTACGTGACCTGCCCGCATTGCGCTACGGCAACCTGGAGGACGGTCACCTTCATTTTGAGGGAAATACCAAACGCAGGAAAGGTGGTGTACTGAGAGGTCTGCTCAGCGCCTGACCCGTTCAATCGATTGGAGGACACATGAAGAATTTTTACAATAAAGTAGCAGCCATCACCGGGGCTGGATCGGGTATCGGCCAGGCCATCGCCATTGCACTGGCTGAAGAAGGCTGTCACCTAGCACTGGCGGACATCAGTGAGAACGGCCTGCAAGACACTGTCGCCCGCTTGCGCGACTATCCTGTCAAGGTTACCTCCCATGTTGTAGATGTCGGTCGCCGGGAGGCTGTTTATCAGTACGCCGACGACTGCATTAAAGCACACGGCCACGTAAACCTGATCATCAACAATGCTGGCGTCGGCCTTGGTGAAACTGTCGAAGCCATGAGCTACGAAAACTTCGAATGGCTCATGAACATCAACTTCTGGGGCGTGGTGTACGGCACCAAGGCCTTTCTGCCTTATCTAAAGCAATCCGGTGACGGCCACATCGTCAATATCTCCAGTATCTTTGGCATTATCGGTGTGCCTACACAATCTGCCTATAACGCAGCGAAATTCGCTGTCAAAGGCTTTACTGAATCACTACGGGAAGAACTGGATATTGAAGGTAGCAGCGTCAGCGCAACCTGCGTACATCCGGGTGGAGTTAAAACCGCGATTGCTCGCAATAGCCGTATGGGTGATACAGGCAGCTTGACTCTAGGCAGTAAGGAAGAGATCGCAGAGCTTTTCGAGCGCATCGCCCGCACAACGCCGGAACAGGCAGCCAATGCCATATTGCAGGGAGTCCGCAAGAATCAGCGCAGAGTACTCATAGGTGCAGACGCAGTATTACTGGATATCGGTCAGCGCTTAATGCCGACAGGCTACCAGCGGCTACTCGAAACATTTTTCAACAGGCGCGAGGGTAAGGAAAATGCGCTGAGAGAATCGTTATGAAACCAACTGAATTGAACTTTAAAAAGTAGGAGGCAACCAATGACTTCAAAAAACACAGATAAAGTACTGAAAGGTGGTGCGTCAGTGGGCATCCCCCCTCGGCACATGGACTTTCAATTTTCCGAGACGATGCCAAAATACTTCTATGCTAATAACGCTACAGCAACGATATTCTTCGCAATGCTGTCCGCATCCTTTCCACCTGGGGAACGCTTCTTTATGGATTCGGTACGTCATTTTCGTAATCGGGTGACTGACAAGCGACAGCGCGCCGCTATTTCTGGATTTATGGGTCAGGAAGCCATTCACGGTCGTGAGCATGACCGACTAAATGAACTGCTTGCTGAACGAGGCTTTGATATGGAAACCCCGGAGCGCTTCGTGAAGGTCATGCTTAGCGTGCTAACAAAACTTCCTAAGAGCACTCAACTCGCAGCCACCACTTTCATGGAACATTTTACGGCGTTACTCGCGGAGCAGCTACTAGAGGACGAAGAGTTCCGGAGCCTCGCTGATCCAGAGATGATCAAGATATGGCAATGGCACGCTCTCGAAGAACTCGAACACAAGGCTGTCGCCTACGACGTTTACGAACTGATCGGCAATAGCCATGGTGAGCGAATCGCAGCTGCCGCCGCCTCAGTGGTGGTACTGATACCAATGATGGGTGTCACTTGGGCGTGGATGTTAGCCAAGGACGGAAAACTTGGAGACGTGAAAGACAATGCTGAAGGATTGAAGATGATGTTTGGTCGCAACGGGTTTGTCTCGCGAATCCTTCCTCGCATGCCAGAATTCATTGCTCGGCGCTTCCACCCAGACGATCATGATACCAAAGCGTTAGAGGAGGCTTGGAGGGAACGCCTCTTTGGTGAGGGTGGACAGCTATTTGAGGCATACAAGAACCGCGCTGCATGACGTACCCTGGTCAACTTCCTTTAGCATTATATAGCAGACGATGCGAACCTGACGAACGGCATCGGCAACTTGGATGCCGTTACTTTCTTTATCACGATTCGCGAGTTATCCATGGATAAACCGTTTATCGATACTTTTATTGGCATGTTCCCAGATGTGTTTTTCCAAAAGCTACTTGGTAGTGAAGTTGTCGAAGTCGCCAAATATAGAGCTGCTCTAAGTCCAGTCAAAACCTTCCCGGAGCGGGGAACTGCTCCGGGCCATTAAAACTATTAGAAACCCAAGACTTCCGGATGAGGCTATGAACAAACTGTTTAAATCTCTTTTAACCCCAATCGCCGCCGGCGCCATGGCGCTGAGCACCACGGCGTTTTCCGCTGACCTACCAAAACGAACCCTGTGTGTATGGGATATCGTGGGTAAATCAGGCCCCGTTGCCAGCCAGATGGAAGATTACCGTCTGCAGGCCATTAAATGGGGCGTGGACCTGGAAATGAAGGTGTACACGGACGAAAAAATTGCCGCAGAAGACCTGAAATCAGGCGCCTGTGATGCCGCTGGTATCACTGGTCTGCGTGCCCGTGAGTTTAGCAGTTTCACCGGCACCCTGGACTCCATTGGCGCCATTCCCGATGAAGACCACATGAAAGTGGTTCTGCAATATCTGGCAGATCCCAAACTGGCCAAGCTGATGATTTCCGGTGAATACGAAATTGCTGGCATTCTGCCCGGTGGTGCCGCTTACCTGTTCACCAATGACCGTACCATTGACACCGTGGGTGAATTGGCGGGCAAGAAATTTGCTGCCATGGATTTCGACAAGGCTCAAGCCATCATGATTGAATCGGTGGGAGCCTCTCCGGTATCTGTATCCCTGACTAACTTCGGTTCCATGTTCAACAACGGCAGCGTGGACATCATCGGGGCCCCTGCCATTGCCTATGACGCACTGGAACTCTACAAGGGCCTGGGTGATAAAGGCGCGGTGGTGAACTTTGCCATTATTCAGCTGACCGCTCAAATTGTTGCCCGCCATAATCGCTTCCCTGAAGGATTCGGCCAAAGCTCCCGTGGTTATGTCTGGAGCCAGTACGGCAAGGCAATGGATGTGGTGAGCGCTGCGGAAAAAAGCATCAACCCCAGCTACTGGCTGGATCTTCCTGATAAAGACAAGGAAGGTTATATGGAAATGTTCCGCCAGTCCCGCTTAACCCTGCGCGACCAGGGACTATATGACGGGAAAATGCTGTCATTCCTGAGTAAAGTGCGCTGCAAGAAAGATCCAGCACTGGCAGAATGTACTGCTAAAGATCGCGAATAACCGGTTCCGGTATACAAAAAGAAGCAGGCTTGGCTAACCGTCAGCCTGCTTCTTTTTACCCTGTCAACGAGCAGGCACAGGATACAACGCTAGATAGTGTAAAAGTTCGGGAATTCATTGTGTGATCTATGGCACACAATGCCTGACACTCTTATAACTTATAATCTGGACCTTTATTTTTTCGACGGTATTTGTAGTGCTTGTACTGCTGTGATTTAACTTTCTGACTTTTTGAGGGATTAGGCTGTTTTCCCCTGTATTAGCCCCATACTTTTCAGGGTCGCAGTCTGACAAACCAGCACAGCAAAAATAACAACTAGTGTTTAATCACAAAAATTAGATGTGGTGGGAAATGAACATGAACTTTTTGGGACGAAACCCACGCGAGTGGCTGTCCTCATTACCGGTTTTTATCATTCTTCTCGGGGTACTCGTACTCAGCATTGGAGAAAACCTGAATTCGCAATTGAACAAACTGGGTAATCATATCTGGCCCGACTATCACATCCTCCGACTGGACGTTCCCGTCCCCTCCTGTGATCCCAATATTGATATCGAATCTGAAGTCCAAAAAATCGTCGCCCAGAAAAAGCAGGAAGCCGCTGATGACCCGTTTGGCGGTATGTTCGGATCTGAAGAAGTAAACGAGGGAGCCATCCGGGAATCCCTCGGCAAGCAGGCTGAATTGTGCCGCATGAAGCATGAAGCCGCGCAAAAGACCATCGAGCAGAAAACACCCAATGTAGAGCGATTTGTTGCGGTGGATATGGCGCTCTCTGCCTTGTCTCAATTCCGCCGCGACAATAACCAGATTTTCCTCGCCATTGTGTTCTTTGTCTGTGCCCTCACCGCTGCCCTGACCCATCACCACATCGGTCTGCGGCCCATGCAGACAGTGATGGACTATCGTTTCGGAATTACAGCACAGCTGATAGCCCATGTTTCTCTGACCTACTCCTCATACAGTTATCTCAACAATGGCTGGGCATCCGGCACGCTGATCCAAAATGAACACATTCGCTGGTTCTATCTGTTTGGTTTCGGTGCCCTGGCACTGGTTTCGCTGTTCCAGCTTTTCACCATTCCGAAGACGGCCAAACCCGGCGGCAGTATCGGCAAAGCCCTGCTTTCGGTCCCGTTGTTCGCCTATATGGCCATCAGCTCTGCCCGTTTCTTCATTTTTGAAACCGGAAACCCGCAGGGCATGGTGCTGTTCGTCGACAAAATTATGGATCAGGCCTCCCTGTTCCTGAACATCGGACTTTATATCTGGGTGGGTATGCTGCTGAAACAAACTTACCTGGGTGAATACATATTCCGCATCTTTAAACCCTGGAAGCTGCCGCCGGAACTGCTGGCATTCGTGGCTGTTGTGATCATGGCGGTACCCACAGCCTACACCGGTGCCTCCGGTATTATCATCATCGCCATGGGTGCAGTGGTGTACGCTGAACTGCGGCGGGTTGGCGCCCGTCGCAATCTGGCCCTGGCTGCCACCGCCATGAGCGGTAGCCTGGGTGTGGTACTGCGCCCCTGTCTGCTGGTGCTCCTGATCGCCATGCTCAATAAGGAAGTCACCACCGACATGATGTACGGCTGGGGCGTAAAGGTGTTTATGCTCACCTCGTTCCTGTTCTTCCTGGTGTCGCTGGTTGCAAAACAGGGGCCCATGAAAATTGCCCCGATTTCGGAAGCCCTGTCCCCCAGTCTGCGTGCATTCCAGCCGCTGGTTCCTTACGTTTTGATTTTTGTGGTTACCGCAGCCGCCTACGCCTTCCTGCTGGATGCCCACCTGGACGAACACACCGCGCCGGTGGTTCTGCCCATGATCATCCTGCTGTTGCTGGTATACGAATTTGTCGTCAAAAACACCAAAAAACTGCTGCCCTGGCTGCTCTTGTTAGTGATACCCACTGCGACCTTTATGTACCAGCAGGATGGACTGATGACGGCCGCGATCCTGCCCCTGCTGCTTCTGCTGGTCCTGGTGCTGGAATCCAAGGTCAAACATTCACCGGATGAAGACAAACATGAAACCTATGAAGGTGAAGAGCGTGCCACCTCACTGGAAAACTCAGTACGTCGGGCCACGACTGATACCACGGTCCATATCGGTGCCTTGCTTTCCATTATGGCGTTAAGCCTGACCGTAGGTGGTGTAATCGAAGATTCCGGTATTTTCGAAGAAGTCGCCGCACAGAGTGATTTCTTCGGCAATATCTGGACGGCCATGATTGCCCTGGTCATTGTCCTGGTCATCATCGGGATGATTATGGATCCCTTTGGCGCCATCGTACTGGTATCCGGCACTGTGGCTCAGGCGGCCTACAGCCAGGGTATCGATCCCCTGCATTTCTGGATGATCACCCTGGTGGCCTTTGAGCTGGGTTACCTCAGCCCGCCGGTGGCCGTGAACCACCTGTTGACGCGGCAAGTGGTGGGCGAAGAGGAAATAGAGAAAGCCAAAGAGGATACCCGCGGCAAGAGTTTCTGGATTCGCCACGAACGCTATGTGCTGCCGCTAACCGTGATGGGTATAGCCCTGGTGCTGGTGGCATTCGGCCCCCTGGTGTACCAACAGTATTTCTGACAACTGATATGGGGGCAACGCGAAACGCGTCCTGCCCTATACTGAGAAGGCGACCCCGGTCGCCTTCTTTTGTTTCAACTGTCCGCTTAATTTTCCAACCCACTATCCGGAGCGAAGTAGATGACTAACCTGGTAGATGAATTGATCAACCTGTTGGACCTGGAAAGCATTGAGCTGAACCTGTTCAGAGGCGTAAGCCGGGATGTGGTCGGCCGCAATGTGTTTGGAGGTCAGGTGATCAGCCAGTCCCTGGTGGCAGCCTATCGAACCCTTGAGGAACAACGTCAGTGTCATTCGCTGCACGCCTATTTCCTGCGCCCCGGCGACATGAACGCGCCCATTGTGTTTGAAGTGGACCGCATTCGAGACGGTGGCAGTTTTACCACCCGGATAATTATGAAACTAAACCTTATCGATTTTGATTGACCATGAAAGAAGCTTGATTGCCTAACTATTATACCGACAGGTTAGGATCTTTTTTTG
The DNA here is from genome assembly GCF_003671475.1 of Ketobacter sp. GenoA1. Classification (NCBI taxonomy): domain Bacteria; kingdom Pseudomonadati; phylum Pseudomonadota; class Gammaproteobacteria; order Pseudomonadales; family Ketobacteraceae; genus Ketobacter; species Ketobacter sp. GenoA1. The sequence goes on from NZ_RCHM01000024.1 coordinate 28,441, forward strand.
CAGACGTATCGAGCTAATCTGGCCACAGATCTGAGAAAACTCGACTAATATCATCCAGCATGACTGGTTTCACAAGAAACTCATGCACACCGATGGACTTGAATTGATCCCTGATATCCTGCATTACGTGCGCGGTAAGCGCCACAATCTGTGGAGTTCCACCTGACCTGCCTCCCTGCCTGAGAATTAGTTTGCTGGCCCTTAAACCATCCATAACGGGCATTTCGCAATCCATAAAAATGACATGAAAATGATTCTCTGTTGCCATGTTAACTGCGATTTTTCCATTCCTTGCAATGGCGGGATCAATGCCAAATTTACTCAACATACCTTTGATAACCATTTGATTGACCGGATTGTCTTCCGCCACGAGAACCTGTAGATGACTAAGATCTGGATATTTACGTTCAGCTTCGCTCTGCATCTCAGCTGCACTGCTCTCTGAGAAACTCTTCAGCAGTGCAGCGACATCAAGCACGGATACTGGTTTTTGAGTAGACAGGAAACGACCGGCAATAAGCGATCTCTGATTGGCCAAACTCGCATTAATTCCGGTCAGGTAAACAAACTCAACTACGGGATTGCTGCTTGCAAAATCGGATACCAAATCGGGGTTCAACTCACCGGATTCCATCTGTTTCTGGTCGACAAACACTAATAATGGTTTTGCCCTAAGCTGACTATTTTGCTCCACGTCGAGCGCAAAGCTTGAAAATTTCGGATAGACGGAGCATGAAAAGCCATACCTCGAGGCGGCCTCCTCGAACAATTGTAAGAGTAATGGCTGAGTACTGATCAGGAATGTCGATCTAACCAAGAATCTATCGTCACCCCGTAAACGATCCGCCTTGCTGATATTGGCACCATCAGATTCAGTGTATTGAATGAAAAAATAAAATGTAGATCCTTTTTCGGCTTCGCTTCTGACACCAATTTCACCACCCATGAGATGAGTTAACTGTTTGCAAATACTCAACCCAAGACCGGTTCCTCCAAACTTTCGAGTGGTAGAAGAGTCAGCCTGCTGGAAAGCAGTAAACAGCTTACTTTGATGTTCGGGGCTGATACCTGGCCCGGTATCAACTACTTCAAATAAAATTTGATCTTGATGCTGAGTTTTTTTTACCTGGAGTTTTACATAACCATCCTGAGTAAACTTAGTCGCATTGCTCAGCAAGTTATTAATAATCTGTCGGAGTCGTGTTGGATCACCTATGATTCTTTTCGGCAAGGCAGGGTCGGTGAAAACGGCCAATTCAATTGACTTCTTTTCTGCGTTAACACTGTGTAACGACGTGCATTCATGAACCAGTTTTTCGAGATCAAAAGTAATTAGCTCAAGCTCCATGTGACCGGCAGCAATTTTGGAATAGTCTAGTATGTCATTGATAATGGATAACAGAGCCTGTCCTGAATTGTTGATTATTTCCAGATACTTACTTTGAATGGCACTCAAAGGTGTTGTCCTCAACAACTCAGTCATGCCAATAACTCCGTTCATCGGGGTCCGTATTTCATGGCTCATGGTAGCTAGGAATTGGCTTTTAGACTTGCTTTCCGCTTCCGCATCCATGGCCTTCTGTAAAGCAGCCATTTCTTTCTCATAAGATTCTTCCATCAACAAATGTGTACGCTTCTGCTCACGGTTGATTTCCTCAGCCTGTTCCAGCATTCTCTGTTGAGCCTTCATTTTGTCCTGGCGTTCCCGATTGATGCTTTCAGCCAAAGCAAAGGACAGCAGAATCATTTCTATAATTGATCCCACTTGGGTTGAATATGCAGTAAACGAGCTACGCGGTAACAGTCCTACGTAGTTCATTACAGTTATTAATCCTGCCAGAAGCAATACTGTCCAGGCGAGGCAGAAGTAACGAGCTTGAGCAAAGCCTTTGAACCAGGCCCAGTACCCACTAATTAGAGCTAAAATGCAAACGTAGCAAACCAGCAAACAAACAAGCACCGCCGCAACATGAATGCTGACTGCATAAGGTATAAAGAAAGTCGTCACCATAAGAAGTATTGACGCGTAGACTGCCCAGTTACAGAGCTTATAAAGCCTAGGACTGTGGGAACGGTGATCCAGAAAATGCATTTGAAAAAGCACTATCCCAAACATCATTAACCCGACGAAGAAAGCTCTGCAGACGGAGTTCCACCAGACACTGTCTGGCCACAGATACTGGAACGATAAACCCTCTATGGAAGCCTGAAAAAATGCAAATGCAATTACATAACATACATACCAAAGATAGGCCTGATTGCGAACCGCGAAGAATATAATCAAGTTATAGGCGGCCATTACCATCAATACCCCAAAGTACATTCCATACCAGGCATGCTGGCCTATCTCAGCCTTGTAATAGGCCTCGGGTTTCCAAATCTTAAGCGGAAATTGCATAGCGCTGTCAGTTTTTATACTAAAAAAGTATGTAATTTCCTGATTTGGTGTCAACTTCAAGGGGATAATAAAGGTTCGTTTATCCATAAGGCGACTCCCGAAGGGCTTCAGGTCCCCCAATGATAAAACATGAGAGGTAGCAGCCAGACTCGATTTGTAGACCTCTACACTGTCGAGCAGCGGATAGGTAATTTCGAGCATAACAGGTAGTTCAGAGTGGGTATGGTTGGTTATTGCAACACGGAAGACATAACAATCAGAAGTCAAACCAAAGCTATTAGAATGCCCTTCCATCGTCAACCATTCTGAATCGTCTATTGCAGAATGGGAAGTGCAATCTGGTGGTAAAGTTATATAGTGAACTTCATAGGAGAGCTGCGCAGCACTATAGTTTTCCACAGCGCTAGCTACACTCCACGGCGAGAACAATAATACTATGACAAACATTCTAGATAAGCGGGCTAGAAGTATTGCCAATGAGCAAACGTTAGGAACGACTCGAGTCTTCAGTCACATCAACTCTCTTTGAATTAGATATTATCTTAGTGTAGGCCAGATTCTTTATCGTATCACGCCGATAAAAGTGAGCTGCCAATGAACCAAGCTATTAAATTAGTATAGACCGCAACCATCCGCACGCACAGGCCCAGCAGATTCATAGCCGTAAAAGCCACCCCTCGCTTATCTTTAAGAAACCTGTTAGGATCGATGGGCGTGTTACCACCTGCATTATGAGCCTTGTGAATCGGCTTATATGGCACTCATCCACACTCGGCGATGAATACCACCCTAAGGAACGAGTACTGAGATGAATGTAGATACCCACAGTTACCTGGCAGGGAGCGACTTCATTGACATCCAGGCCTTTGCCCGAAATCGCGCCGACCAGCTCTACTATGCCGTACGCGATGACATTCGCTATGATCCCTACAAGATCCCGCTTGACCCTACACTCTTCGCGCCAGAGCAACCCTAGTCGGCGGGTAGTGGCTATTGCGTGCCCAAGGCCTGCCCCCTAGCCCGAATATTTCACCAAATCAAGCAAGGACATCAGGATCTCAAGTTGTTGGCTAACATTGCCTAATTTTTTTAGATTGAGCGTATATCATACCGATTTATAAATTTTGGGCGTACTTCCCCTTACCCCATTCATTATTCCGTGCCGGGCCAGCACCCTTTCTTCTATCCACTATTTAAATTGGCCAGCGCTTTCTCAAATTGATCCCTATGCGGATAACGACTCTGCAACATAAAGTTAATTCGTCGAGTGTTCTGCACTACAACGGCTGCAACTTTGAATAACTTAGTTCGGACGGTGTTAACCTGAGCACTACCCAATTCCGTTCCATGCAGTGCCAAACGACGCAGCCTGTAAACCAATGTATAGGCCATAACAGAGAGTAAGAGCCTGAATTGGTTAGGCCACCAGTGGTGACAGGACGTTCGATCAGAAAATAAAAACTGCTGTTCTTTGATCCGATTTCCCATGTCGCCCCGGGCGCAATACCATTTTCTATAAATGGCTTTTGGTGTGTCAGACAGGCTGGTGACGACATAGCGAGGGTTTTCGCCAGGAGCCCGCACTGTGGTTTAAGGTTGTTTTGGAACCCATCAAACTACGTGCCCAGTTGTGTTTCAACAACTGCCATGAACTAACCATGCTAAACTCTGTAGTTCAATTAGCCGCGCGGTAAGGTGCCCGTTTTCTTGCAGCTCAAACGCTGATCATGGTAGACGCAGGACACTGGGTTATCCCACATGAAGCCCATACCTCCCCAGTACTGCAGGCAGGCGTCTGTGACTTCACGAACCAAACGCCCCCCCTTTCAACTTCGCCATGGAGGCTTTCAAGGTTACTTCCACGCCACTGATGTAGTCCTCTACCGCGTCATAGGTCAGCGCACGCAGAGCTTCTACTTCGGCTTGCAATCCCGCCAGACGGAAGTGAATTGCCTGCTGATCCAACAGCGGCTTATCAAATACCTGGCGCTCGCGGGTATATTCAAAGGATTTTATTGCCACCGCTTACACTGTAAAACGCGGGCGAGAACTCGTTTTTTCAGAAGTGAACATCAGCGAGGAGAATTCTGGGAAACTGCTTACAAACGGCACGATGATTTACCGCATTACCTGAAACCATAATCAATCTAAAAGAAATACCTTCAATATCACGGTTGCGTCGCATCTGTCTCGGTCTTGTTACACTTTTGATTATCTGAACGGTGACCGATGATCAACTTTAAAGGATACGCCTACCCACACAGGATGTCATTTTGCAATCAGTTCGACGGTATTTGGCCTACTCGCTGAGCTACGGTGATATCGAGGAAATGCTTCGGCATCATTTTATGAATTTATCAGTGCGCTTAAAAACTATATGACACATATCAATTAAATGTTCATTGAATTGTGCAAGAGTTTCATTGGTTGGGTGTACATACAAATAATTTCAGGCACTTGGTTTTAGCCTTCTACTCAGTAGTCTAGCGGAGAAAACATATAAATATTAAACCGTTGCCGGTGAACAGCAAATTCCATGACAATTTCGACAAATTTGAGCGTGTGTTAAATAGCGCGATTCGTAACTACGACAAAGCTAAGGGTTTGATTGGTATCGGTGGAAGAAAGGGGCGTTATGACGATTATAATTTCGAATTTGTAGGCGGGGCTAATGATAAGCTTCGAATTAAACATTATGACAAGAGTTTGCGTATGCTTTGGAAAGCCGAGCAGCATGCCCCTCATACTGGAACTGATTTTAAAGATTTAACAAAAGATGAAAAAGCGTTTCTAACTCAAGCAAAAGATTCGTTAAGTGTTGCTGAAAAGAAAGAGCTGGACCGCTACTCAACAGAAGAATACAAGGCACTAATAAACGCTCATTACACTCAAGAGCAAAAGCAGGCGATCGTTAATGTCTTGTCACTGATTGCTCATGGCGAAGCGTATGCCTGGATGGTGTCAGCGGAAGTGTTGGTTGATGCGGAGAGCACGGGCGGTAAGGCTGCTGTTACTATGCAAGTTCTTGAGGAGGCGAAACACTTTGTGGTTTTGCGTGAGTTGCTATTGGCTTGGGATTGTGAAGTGCCAAGATTCCTTGTTTGGGAATACTTAGTAATGGAGCGTACGCTAAAGTCCAAGGGGCTCGAAAAGTTCTTTGGCATGAACGTCCTTGTTGAAAATATAGCAATGGGTCTTTTTGGTATGTTTGGAGAGATGCCAGGGCTAGAAATTCTAAAAATGTTCCACTTGGACGAATCCAGGCATTGCGCACTGCCAGTTAATTATTTTGATGAGTTGCCGATGTCCTGGTGGCAAAAATACAGCCCTTATGCTCAGTTGCGCCGATTATCTATGGTGCTTCCTGCTATTCCTTTGTTGGTTTCGATTGAAAAAGACATGGCAGTATTAGGTGTAGATTCTCTAGAGTTTGGAGGATCGTTGGTTCGAAAAGTTTTTCATATGACGGATCGAGTTGGATTTCATATGGTAATTCCTCCCGTCGTATGTAACCGTCCGGCAAACCCATCTGGATAAGCCTGCTTAGCTGCTTGACCATAGTGTCCACTAAAAAATAAGTGGACACTACTATGGATAATATAAGAGAGAGCTCACTCCCCGCACCCGCTAAGGGA
>NZ_RCHM01000025.1:0-526 GCF_003671475.1 Ketobacter sp. GenoA1
TAACGCCAAAATCACTGGCACAGTGGAGCGGAGAAATTTTTATGGTATAAGAGCGAAGCGACACCATAAAAATTGCGGAGCGTAACTGTGTCCACGTGCATTTTTTTGTTATGCATATGTTGCACTTCAATGTTGATACTAAGCATTGGCACTAGGCTCCCAACCACATTTGATACAGTACTTCGCTTTTGGAGTGCGAAGCAAATGGTGGCATACAGGACACTCTTGCCCCCAATCTTTCAGTCTATGGTGCATTATAATTTCAAAATGGACTCCGGCCATACCTGTTATTTCCTCAAATAATTTCATGGCTTGAGGTTTTACATTAAGTCTTGCCGTTGTCAAATCGCAGCCATGCTCTTCCCTGTATTCCTTAATCTCTCTTACCGCATCACCTAAATAATGTGCAACCCGAGACCACTCGTCCTCTTCGAGGAAGGGCATATCTTTGTGGCACTTAAAACAATAGTATTCTTTCATTAGTGGTTCTGGTCATTGCTGGTATGTAGGACGATTGCATAACGCC
>NZ_RCHM01000026.1:0-872 GCF_003671475.1 Ketobacter sp. GenoA1
TAACGCCTGCATAAGCGGCGGCGGTGCGTGGTGAAAAATAGTGCCATAATGAGCGACAGCGAATGCACTATTTTGCGCCGCGTAGCGCCGTCCAGTGGAGGCCAAAGGCCGGAACGATGCTTGATGCATTTGTTAGGCAATCGATACGCAGCTATTTTGCTTTTTTATTTTTTGAGAAAATGAAGCCCTTAGCGAACACAACAACGCCAAGCACTATCAAAGACAATATAAAATAATCCCAGAATTGAAAGTCACTAAACATCATGAATCCTTATGATAGAGCCATGATACGAGGGTTACGCATGATCTCAGCCTCAACAAGCAGGGTATCGTATATTCCATTGCTTCGAAGAAATGCTGAAACACTTTGAGGCGTCGCCCTCTTACTGGCAGTTATACATATAGAGTTATCAATCGCAGCCATCATCATACTACCAGCTGCCAATCCTGCATACCCAGCAGCCCCTATTGCCGATAGAGTTACTATCACACCACCAGCACCAACTTCCGCGACTGATAAAGCTGCGGCAGCACTAATTCCAGGGTTTAAATTTGCAGCAGCAACCAAAGCACCAACAGTTGTTAAAGCTTTATCATATGTGTCGAAAAAACCACCAGGAACAGGCGCTCCGAGGGCGTTCATACGCTTTTCAAAAGCGTCATACCAACTACATTCACTCATCGTCTTACTTCCTCCTTGAAATATCTATACAGACGATTACTACGCAAAAAATGGGGCTATGCCTAACGCTGAGGTAACCGGCCCAGCTGCGTTGTGCCAACATGTGGTAAAAAGCGTAGCGACCACATGTTGGCGCGGCGTAGATGGGTCCGCGTTGACCGGATAGTTAAAACGGTGCCGGTACCAACCT
>NZ_RCHM01000027.1:0-3352 GCF_003671475.1 Ketobacter sp. GenoA1
CACCACCCAAGTGCAGACTCGATATTTCCGAGTGGTAGAGCCAGGGCAAACTGAAAAAACTAGCCCGCGCTTCATTTTATATTGCCACTGCCAAAGATCTATCAGGCGAAGCGAAATCCAAATTTAGCTATCAAAACCAACCTCGATTTTAACGCCTGCATAAGCGGCGGTGCTGCGTGGTGAAAAATGGTGCAACAATGAGCGCCAGCGAAAGCACCATTTTTTGCCACGTAGCGCCGTCCAGTGGAGGCCAAAGGCCGGAACGATGCTTGATGCATTTGTTATGCATTTTTAACCTCGATATACCACTTGGGCATCATAGCATCAAAATCCTGTCGGATATTTTCGGATAGATAGTCTGCTGAATCCAATACAAATGGAACGCCATTTACCCGTTTAAATACAACCCAATGCCAGAATTCCTTACCACCTTCCTCATAATGCTTTATAGATAGTAGAGCTAGATCCGGCAACATGTCCCAACTGACAAAAGGGATTTCATTATTCGAAGTTTCAACGCCTTCCCTATTTAATATTTGACGCACATACTGGGTGTCTGACCACAATGATTTGTCTGATGCAAAGATACCCAAGTTATTGGCAATAGCCTTCATATCTGAGTAGGTTAAACCCAGAATGTTCGCGGCAGCAGCAATACCACAACCTGTCTGTTCTTCCTGTATTACAGGTTCTTGCACTTTATCCCCACTTAATCAATTCTAAACGCAACGCACCAAATTGTTATGTGTGTGATTACTTCGTTGCTATGACTGTAGTAACTCCATTTTCAGTATTTGAACTAATCGCATTAAAACCTGCAAGTGACAAGTGCTCCAAAACCCATTTATTTGATAACCTAAGCTTTCGATAAAAGCTCTTGAATAGATCCCATCCATTATCGGATTTTTTATAAACAATATCATTAACCTTTACAGTTTCACGCTCATACTCTAAGAAGCATGTGAAAATAGTGTTTTCGTCGCTTTTTACAGGTAAAATTCGATCTGTATCAGTTAACTCGCATGATAGATCTCTATATGTAATAACCAACCTGCCTCTAGCTTCGAGAGCGGAAAAAGCCTTCGAGAAAAGCAGGTCGACCTTTTCTTTTGAATCTAAATGAAGCAGCGTATCAGTCATACATACAATTAGTTCAATATCTGCTGCCACATATTCATTGAAGTTGATTAAATCATCCCGGATGCATTGAATAGTCAGATTGCCTGAGTTGGCTTTCAATTCGTCTAAAAGGCTTGCATCAAAATCAATTGCGGTAACTGAGTATCCTTTACTTGCTAAGGGAATTGTTTGAAACCCACAACCAGCGCCAAGATCAATCGCTATTTTCGACTGAGCTGGAACTAGATTATGTCGTTCAATAAATTCAACATTCCTTTGAATTCCACTTTCGAATCCACCAAACATCCAAGAATATATTTCTGAAAGTACATTTTCATAATGATCTTCTACAGTAGCCATACTCCATTCCCTGTGGCGAATCACTTTCCCAAATCTAAAATCTCAACGCTCCGAACTCAGATGAAACCGCCCACATAACGCCTGCATAAGCGGCGGCGGTGCGTGGTGAAAAATAGTGCAAAAATGAGCGATAGCGAATGCACTATTTTTTGCCGCGTAGCGCCGTCCAGTGGAGGCCAAAGGCCGGAACGATGCTTGATGCATTTGTTATGCATTATGAATTGGTAAATGCTATACACCGAATTACTAGCCTTGAATGATCACCCATTTTTCGCTATGAATTCCTGAAGATCATCAGATAATACATTTAAATCCTGCTCATCAACCAGGTCGCTACTAACCATTAACGCAAGCTGTATTCGAGCCTTAGATCTGCGATAATCATCAAAAATCAAAGACAGACGCTTGTCATTATTTTCTACTATTTTGTAGACATAAAGATATCTGGAATGTGCGTCCGCATCCTTTTTGTTTAGTGCCTCTTGTATATCTTCAAGCGCTAATGAACAGAATTTGTCTAATGCCTTTTCTCTAATTTTTTTGAATTTTTTCCAATCTGATTCTGAAATCATAATGATCAATCTAAATATATTTAAGTTGGACTATAGAAATATGCCCGGCTTTGCATAACGACTGCCGCAGCCGCTGCGAAGACTGGCGGTTGTTTTGCTGGTTTTTAGCAAAACAAGTGACTGTTTTTGCAGTCGGTTGCCGGCACTTGTTATGTTCTTATTTAGCAGCTCCAAAATAAATAAACTGATTCTTTACTTTGAGATAGAAATTCACGAGCCCGCTTTAAATAATCCACTAATCCTTCTACTGGAGCAGAGCTCCAAAATTCCTCAATCTTTGACCATTCTATCGCAACACTCTCTATTTCATCATCAGAAATTGTGGTTAGCTTCTCTTGAAGAATATTAGGGAAAGCCAACAGTACAGACTCTCCTTCAGGTTCTATTGCTGGCACAAATTCTTTCATTAAAGAGTCATAATCTGAAACACCTAGCATCTCGCCAAGTTTTGAGAGTGGAATGATGTCGATGTTCTTTGCCTGAAACCAGCTACCTTTTTCGTAAATAGTTTCACCATCAATCACTTCTTCAGGTGCATGACCTTGTAAAAATACCAAGTCTGATATCAATTTATTTCTCCTTACTTGCTGATACTACCCATGCACATAACGCCTGCATAAGCGGCGGCGGTGCGTGGTGAAAAATAGTGCAAAAATGAGCAATAGCGAATGCACTATTTTTTGCCGCGTAGCGCCGTCCAGTGGAGGCCAACGGCCGGAACGATGCTTGATGCAATTGTTATGTGCCACCAACACATTTAGCAATTTGTCTTTGTTTTACTAATTCATTTAGTAATTTAGTAGCACTTTCCTTGGAAGGTTTAAACTCAAAAACGCTACAGTGACTTGTATCTGGAGATTCAAAATAATTGCCATAATTTACTAGATGAGCGCATCCGCCGCCCACGTTCTTACCATCTCCCGCATTAGCGCATTTTGACATAGCTATCCAAAAAGCATGTGAATTAGCTGAATCTTTGCATCTTGCATAATCGTTATCTCTACCAAACACAATTTCTCTTACTTCTAATCGGGCAGACTTGTACTCTTCAGTTAACTCACAATCAACCTTGGATGAATTTACATTTGATGCTGCCAATGAAAAGGCAAGCGATACTATTAATAATACGTATTTCAACCATTCACCAGATATTAGTTCAGATTCGACGGCCACATAACGCTGAGGTAACCGGCCCAGCTGCGTTGTGCCAACATGTGGTAAAAAGCGTAGCGACCACATGTTGGCGCGGCGTAGATGGGTCCGCGTTGACCGGATAGTTAAAACGGTGCCGGTACCAACCT
>NZ_RCHM01000028.1:0-2505 GCF_003671475.1 Ketobacter sp. GenoA1
GGTATTTTGGTGAGGGCAACCGCCGTTGCCTTGAACTCATCGTCGTATCGATTGTATTGCTTTCTTCGTGCCATTTGACACCTCCACTTAGGTAGTTGGAGGTGTGCGCATTATCGGGGGAGGTGTCCCTCCCCGCTCATGTATTTGTAATGATCCAAAACAAGATGCCCGAATTCGTGTGCGAGAGTAAATCTTATTCGCTCTCTAGAACCACATTCTTTGTCATTAACACAGATTCTTCTATGTTGGAAATCGATGCTACCTAGCCCTTCATTTTCTATCTCCACATCACGTCCAACACTAAAATTGTATTTTTCACTTATGAACTCGGAAAGGGCTGCTTCCTCTACAGCGCCTGACTCATACTCTATAGATTCGAGCAATCCGAAAACCATTGTTTCAATGTCAGAAATTTCGATATACGGAACCACTGATGTGTCGGTTTTTCCTGTATTGCGATATTTTTTTATATTTCCCCTTTGGCTAGCATCAAGGCCTTTTAAAATGATGTTTTCGAAAAAGGATAATGAAGAAGCTGTATTTATATCATCTATATACCCGTAGAAATCAAAATAAACACTCGCAAACTCTTCTAATCTTATTGCACGGTACGCGCTTGAGTTTTCTTTAAATGCCAAATCCGAATTAACAATGCCAGATGGGGATCTATGTAAGACAAATTCCAATTTAGAGGGGTCGTAGTACCTACATAGACCAACCCCTTTGGATCGCGCAAAATTTACAGCTCCGGATTGAAACGAATTAGTAGACGCCACAATTGCCTTCAAATTTGCGCCCGAAATTTGCTGGGTCTTCTGAAAAAATTCTTCAACATCGTCCACTGGTACAGGATGGTTATAATTTTTACACTCGATCAATACCAAATGTGAGAAATGGTCAGCATTTGGCATAAATACTTCTATAGCAATGTCAAAAATAATGTCTTTTTTTCGATCATTGGAATAGTAACCTTTCTTTTTGTAGATTCGACACAGTTCCTTTTTGAAATAGAATCTATCGCTCTCTATTTCGGTAGAAAGCCATTCATACATTCTATCTTCAAACTTATTTCCGACTTCAACGGTGCTCATATCTACTCATGCTGATCTTCCCCAGCAAAAGTAGACACAGTTTTAAGCGCACATACGTTCATATTCTTGTTCAAATTGATTCGGGCTTTTATAGCCCAAGTAACTGTGCCGACGCTGGCTGTTGTAAAACATTTCAATGTATTCAAACACACAAGAATAGGCTTCCTGCTTGTTCGTGACATCCTCTGCGTAGAGTGCCTCAACCTTGAAACGGGCGAAGAAGGACTCCATCGCGGCGTTGTCCCAGCAGTTGCCTTTCCTGCTCATGCTGGGTTGTATCCCTTCATCGTACAGCAGCGCCTGGTACTCCCCGGAGCGATACTGAACCCCACGATCTGAATGCAGCATCAATCCGGGCTCTACATTGCGGGATGCCACAGCCATCTCAAAGGCATCGATGATCAACTGGTTGGTCATCGTGCTATCCAGTGACCAGCCAATAATCTTCCGGGAGAATAAATCCATGATTACCGCCAGATACACAAAGCCTTTCTCGATTTTGATGTAAGTGATATCAGAAACCCACTTTTCATCAGGCTTGCTGGCTGTGAAATCGCGCCTCAACAGGTTATCACTGACATGGTTGTGCGCCAACACGTCTGGAAAGTAATTGTAGCCTTTCCCAGACCTGGCTCTAAGGTCCTGTTCTGACATGATTTTTGCCACTGTGTTCTCGCTAATGCTAAAGCCGGATTCATTTAATTCCAGAGTCATTCTGGGCGATCCGTAGCGCGATTTCAGCTCATGAAACCGTTTAACCAAAAGCCGTTCTGCTTCCAACTTACGCAGATCTCGAGCGCTGGGCTCTAGACTCCGCCATTTATAGTAACCCGCACGACTGACCTGGGCCCACCTACACATTTTGCTTATTGCGTATTGGCCTCGTAGCGATTCTATAAAAGCGTACTTCACCACTTGTCTTTGCTGAAGTACGCCGTCGCCTTTTTTAGGAATTCGTTTTCCTCTTTGAGATCGGCAATCTCGCGCTTAAGCTTGCGGACTTCCTCACTCTCTTGCTTGGAGTAATCGACACCGTTCATACTGTTGAATTGCTTCTCCGACAGTCGCTTGTATTGACGGCGCCAATTATAAATCTGGCCAGGGTGAATACCCAGCTCTTTAGCCACTTCAGCAGCGCTGGTGTTAGGATCTTCAGAACGGCGCACGGCCTCTCTTCGAAAATCCTCGGTATAGTGGTTGTACTTGTTCTTTCGCTTCTTTGCCATGATTAATACACCTCGTTAGGTAGTAGTGAGGTGTCTACTTTTCTTGGGGAACTTGGTCATCTAACGCCTGCATAAGCGGCGGCGGTGCGTGGTGAAAAATAGTGCCATAATGAGCGACAGCGAATGCACTATTTTGCGCCGCGTAGCGCCGTCCAGTGGAGGCCAAAGGCCGGAACGATGCTTGATGC
>NZ_RCHM01000029.1:0-46998 GCF_003671475.1 Ketobacter sp. GenoA1
TGGAATCTGAAAGGCAAAACGACTGTGATTGGCGGCGAAAGACATGGCGCTCCCTGACTGTCATGCAATTAGAGCCTTCTACATAGACAGGGGGAGCACAGGATTTCAGGGGATTTTCAGCAGGCTCTTAAGTAACGTCAAACAAACTCCTATTATTCGCATCAGGCGAGCAAAGCGGAATCGATAGCGTGGCGGTAGCCTGGCTGAGGCAGGGCCCCATGGAAAAGCGGTCAACTATTGGGTAAGGTGTGACAACATCATCACCATTCTTATCTTCGGCCAGACCATAGGCAGCATCCAACGCCACCATAGGACACAACAAGAGAACAATCCTGTATCATGATTAGCCAACCACGTTTGTGATAATACCGCCACTTCGTGCGGCAACATCAACGATCCTAAAAATCATTGCCATGGGCAAACCCTATACGCAGCTCAGATCCATCGGGGCCACGGAAATACCCATTACTTACCCAAGCCCAGAAATAACCCTTGTACCACACTCCATCCCCACTGTAGTCGTAATTTATCATGGCACGAAAGGGAAACCCATCGGCTCGAGTCTGATAATACGATTGCTTTTCTAAATCGCGACCAGACTCATCAAACAATGCCCTCACATAGCCTTGACCCGACTGAAAAATCGCATACTCATCTTCTGTCACATAGGCTATATCGCCAGCCAAGTACCTTGTCGTTCCGTAGTCTCGAAGAATAAAACCAAATCCTGATCTAACCTTAGACGCCACGTCCATCACCAAGCTTCTATCGGACATGTATCCAGGCCAATCGGCAGTTGAGTTGATTCCATACGAAGGACAATATGCTATATTACTAATATTTCTCGCCCCACCAACGAAGCAGTTGATGATCTGATTATAGGAGTTCCGTTCAAGGGAGCAATCCAGGCTCCCCCCCCTGTCTCCTAAATAAAAGACATCGTCTGAAAATTCGTAAATAACTCTATCCGCCTCACACCACCATCTTATTACCGCTTCAACACCCCCAAACTTCTTCGACATCTCAATTTTAAACGTGCTCAAAGCATCCAAGATATCCTGAGGTAAGTCATCAGGTGGGAAGTTCCAATCTGGCTCCACCATTCCACTGAAGTTCTGAGCACGAGATGACAACACAACGGTAAACTCCTCAAGATTAGGAGTAAAACCACAACTTCTGGGGCTTGTCTCATCCACTGCCGGCAAACATAAATCCGTTTCTAAAAACTCAGGAACCCACGAAATAACCTGATCCTCATAACCGCTGTCGGCCTGGGCATTCAGCAGCGCATCCGAAACCTGGGTGGCACACTCATTGGCTGCATTCCCGGAACACAAGACATACTGATTAACGATCATGGCATGACTGGCGATACGCAACATTGATGCCTGTGACAAGGCCTGGTTACCGAGATTTCCCACAAGGAGCTCAAGCTCATCAGCAATTTGGGGAGAAACATACCCTGTTTCGATCTTGTCAGAAAAGCCACCGTTACCTACCAGGTATCCGGTTCGTTGGGGTTGATACGTCGAGGTGTTAATCCAATCCTCTTGGCGGGTTTTCAAAAAATTGAAATATCCATAAACCACGCCATTGCGAACTACTCGTTTCGGATTACCGTCCTCGCCCCATGTGATATAAACGTATTTTCCATCAGAATCTATGTACGTGGTTTTCTGTAGAAACAAACTCCCTCGATTGATGCCAACTTCCAAATACAGGTGCTCTTTATTCCCGGACTCCGACTCAGATTCTATATGCGCAAGCACCCCCGGGCCGGTCAGGGCACCATTCCAACGAATCGTAATACCCGAAACGGACTCATTCAGTACCTGATTTAGATTTGATATTGCCGTCTGAACATCGGCATTATCAGCAATCAGGTTTGATGCTTGCTCACGGGACAATAGAACACCCTCCGGAGCATAACGATTAACCAGATCCACAACCAGCTCATCCGTAGCAAAAACAGCATCGCTGACAGCAAAAGTAATGATGCCGGTGGCTCTTCGAGTTTCTTCAGACAGGGAAATCTCAGGTGTATCCGACACGTCCAAGCTATTCAGCAATCGGGTAATGTTGTAGCCAGACTGTAAACCAGCGGGTTGACCGGGAGCGGACAGATCGAAAGGCGTGATAATCGCCCCCACAACGGAACACCCCAAACGCACCTCGCCGATATAAAAACAAACCGGGTCGGAGCTATTGGCATCGTACTGGAACTCACCATCATCGGTGTAGCCGGTGATTCGACCATGTTCATAACGCAAACCCGTCACCGGGGCATCCGTAAAGATCCCGGTTTGCAGATCCTGCGGCAACTCAGGTTCTGAGTTATCTTCCAGATTGCTGGGTGAAGAATCACCTCCGCCGCCTCCGCCGCCCCCGCAGGATATAAGAACGACAAATATTAAAGCCCATAAATTCCATTTAAGTAACGTCATAAAAACTCCTATTATTCGCACCAGGCAAGCAAAGCGGCATCGATAGCGTAGCGGTAGCCTGGCTGAGATACCGGGCAACCCTCATCTGCGTACATAAAGCCATCATCGAACGTAACTTCACCATTGTCATCATAAAGGCTGTCTACACCATAAGCGCCCTCTACAAACATTCTGTAATCAACTTGAACTTGGCCAGACCGAGCCAGGACACCCATAGAAACGCCGTCAAATATTGGATCAGGCGCGACAACACCATCACCACTTTTATCCTTGGCCATGCCGCACGCAGCATCCAACGCCACCAGGTAGTTCGCAGACCGGCCATCTGAGCAGACCATTTCATCAAATCTCAAAGCGAAATTTTTATACCGCTGGAGTTTTCCGAAGTTTATTATTTTGTTATTGGCCATCGACTCATCAAATACGATCTGCATTCTGATCATATTACTCGCGACTCCGGACGTGCTTCCCGACACATCTTCACCCAGCAGGCCCGAAAATCGACTGAGATATTTCTCTGGTACGATTTGTTCAATGGCATATCGATCCCCCAGATCATCACAATCCTCAACACCCTCGATCTGATAGCCCCAACCGTTATATAGAATCGGAAAGCCAAGGGCGTTATCCAAAAACTGATCCGGCATCTCGCAGTCGCCTCGATAATCGCGGGGCCAAACACCACGTTCAAGCCTGTATTTGTAGGCCATGTTCAGGACGCTATGAATTTGAGAAAGAGTAAACTGAAATGCTACGCGTTCATTCTTGATCTTTACTTCATAAGAATACTGAATCAGGGCCAGGGAAAGCGCAGTGGATAATACTAATACCCAAATCAAAGACATCCCGGTTTGAACATTAGCGGGTTTCACAATAGGTGATCGCCCCCACATAAACCCGGTTACCATCACAGGTGGGTATGCCGGAAAACTCCATGAAATCACTCACGTTGTTATTTTCCTCTCCGTCTGCCACCAACAACTGCAGCTCCCAGTAATCGTCGTCGTCATCGATCTCGTCAAAAAAGTAGCCTCCCAACCCCTGCGCGGAAGCTGGCATACAAATCGCTTGGGGCAGCAGGATATGCGCGGGATCATTACGTCTACCCGGGCAGTCCGGTTTGCTCAGGCGAAATATACCTCGTTCTTCGAGCGCAATTCGATAAAAACGATAGCGTTCTGATGCTCTCCTGGGTGTTGCAACATAATGCGTTACCACAGGCCCCTCATCATCATCCACATCTTCATTCACTGATGTTGGCAAATAGCTCATCAACATCTGGGCCTGATCATCCGCGCCAAATGGAAAATTCACGGATATCAGCAATGTTCTGCCAAGATCACCTGTATCTTCACAACGGGTGGCCAGCGTTATACCATCCGGCCCCTGATATCCACCAACAGCCACTGGAAAGGCTCCAAGCCCACCCAATGTAGCTATCAGATCATCGCAATCCCCATTTTCCTGATCAGGCCACTCATTGGTCTGGGAAAAATACGTCATCGACGCATTTGCCAGCGTCAATACATCCTGAGCCAACGCTTCCACCACCCGTTCCTGCACCTGTTGAATCTGTATATGCACGAAATAGGCCGCTACAATGGAGATCAGTGCCACTGATGCCAACACCTCAACCAAAGTAAATCCGCCCAATGGGGTTCGTGTAACAACCTGATGTTTAATCTGCATTGATGTAGTGATTTACTCCATAAGCAATATTCAAGGCACTGCCCACTGAGGGGCCGACAGTCCAGGTGACGGTGCTGATGCCAGTATCCTCATCCACCTCCACGGAGCGAACCGAAGAGGGAAAGTTAAAATCCTGGAATTCATCTCCGGATAGACCAAATGACACCTGCGTCGAATAGCTGTTGACCGTAACAAAAAACAGCTCTTGCGCTGTGTAGCCTTGGAACTCAAAAGGATCGGTTATCACTGCCATATAATCCTCCACCTGATTATCAGCATCGGCAATGAAAGCGGCCAAACTGCCTTCGAAGGGTTCCACCACACCCATGGCACGGCCATAATCAATGCTGGTGGCGATCTGCTGCGCCTTGCGAACTGCGTCGGCCACCTCCTGATACTGACGTTCAGAAAAAAACGTCGGCAATGCAAAGGCGCTGAAAAGTGAAATCAATGCCACTACCGTCACCATCTCAACCAGACTTATACCGTTGTTTTCGTCCAGCGCATTCATTCAGGTACCTACGTTGGATGCGGCACCTGCCAGCGGCAAATAGAAGCCAAGAACGGCAACCACGGCAGCCAGAACCATCATGGCAAATCCGATACGTGACAGGAATTTTGAGATCTGGCGACTGGTGTGAACATTTTTCAGGTGCAACGTATCTTTGACCGAATCCAGGATAAACCCCTGCTGCTGCTCGTCAACCTCATTGAAAACCTGCATCGCCTCAATCAGGGAATCATCCCAGTCTTCAGCCGCCAAGGCACCAGACAGCTCTTCAGACTTCGCCAGATGCGCGTACACCCGTTGGTACTTGGAGCGAAGTGACCCACGGGTTGATCTCATTAACTCTGCTACTATTTCTGAATCCACATACCCGGCCTTGTGCAACATTTCATAGACCGAAATGAATTCAATGGATCGTTCCTGTACCATTTTTGTTTCCATCAGATTAAACAACGGAAGTCGCTTAAGCACAGTCCAAACCAGAGACCGATAGAAAAAACCTACCAATAACAACAGGGGAATAATCCACGCATAATTTTTGGTGAACTGCCCCATGGCCATTAGAATATTGGTGAACCGGTTGGGCTTAACAAATCCATTACTACCAATACCCATTAAGGATTGCAGGGAATTGTCCAGGAACGCCGGCACCACAAAAAAGAAAGCAGACCCGACAAAGATGTATACCAAGCCGGTCTTAAGCTCAGAGCTGACCTCTGATTTGATCTTTTCCCTGGCCAGTAGAAACTGTGCTGCCTGGCGCAGTGCATGGGAGTAATCACCGGCCTTCTCGGCTGCTCTGGCCATCAATATGGCAAAGTGGTCGAAGCGAAAAAGCGCAAGGTAGTCGGCGAGACTTTCACAATCATCGATCTTCTCCTGCTTTGCTTTTAGCCACCGATTCTTAGTTATTAGCTGCTCAACACTCTGCTTTACTGTTTTGCCACTGGACAGCGAACTACTCAAGGATTGCATAAACAAAGCCTGGTTCTTGCGATCCGGCCCGGGCGGCTCAACCGCAAATGCAATCTGTCCGAGAACATCTTCCCGTACCGCGATAATGCGGCGTTCAGGAATTCTGGAATGCCACCTTGCCTCTTCCCGGGTAGAAGCCTCCACTTTAATGGAGGCCTGTTCACCTTTGGCATCTAAATATTGAACAACGTAATACATGGTGGCTTAGGAGCAGCTGTACACGATAGTAATATCGCCAGAAGTAGCGTTCTCATCCAATCCATTATCTATTGACACTATCTGGGATCGGTTCTCAAGATTTGAGGTTAAAGCGGCAGCCACATCACCAGCGTTGGTACCGGTCAGCGGGAACACCAGGGTGATCTCACGTGTTGCATTATCAAAGGTGGCCTCCCATTCATCTGCCCAGGGTGTCGTACTTGCCAAGCCACGGGCCATTAACAGATCCTTCACCGTGACAACGCCATCACCATCCAAGTCGTCTCCGTTATTCTCTGGATTTACCATGGTTACACAGCTGGACAAATGCCGCGCCCGATAAGAGGAGATGGCACTGGGCACATTCGAGGTCAGGAACGCAGTCGCCAAACCAATCTTGGCATCGTCACTGGACTGATTGATTTCAATGGTTATGTATACAGCAATCATGGAAATAATCGCCACTACCGCAATCAATTCCACCAGGGTGAAGCCATTCTGTTGTTTAAACTGCTTTATGCCCATTGTGTTTCCTCTATCCTTTTGGTCAGAAAAAGTGATCTATGCTTGCTCCATGTCCAGCATGGGGCCTTCTTGTTTATTGAAACTGCGGGTGGATGGCCTGGTGTAATCTGCTTTGCGATAGGCACGCGCCACTCGAATTGGATTAATCCGGTTTTCCAGTGCTTCCAGTGTGGTTACACCTTCCCTTACCAAGCGTATGCCATCATCCCATAAGTCATTAAACACGCCGCGGCGCGTCTGCAGGCGGCGGATTTCGTTGGAGGGCAAACCTTCTATGATCTGACTTTCCGAATCTGGATCATTCATAAACAGTTCGCACACCAGATGGCGACCGGTATAGCCAAAGTTGCAGTTCTGGCATCCTTCTTTATTAGACACCACAGGCACTAATATTTCGGGATTTTTCAGCTCTGGAATATGTTGATATTTGGCCCACAGTTCCTTGGATTGGGTAATCGGCACCATGGTACTGCAATGCGGGCACACCTTATTGACCAGGCGCTGGGCTGTTACTGCCATGAGATTCTCGGCCATCAGGGCATTATCCAGACCCAGATTGCGTAACCGGTTAATGGCGCCGTGGGAATCATTGGTATGCAGCGTTGTTAATACCAAATGCCCCGTCATACTGGCCCGTAAAGCCAGCTCGGCTGTTTCCCCGTCTCGGATTTCACCCACCATAATTACATCCGGGTCATGGCGCAGCAGTGATCGCAATGCCTTGGCAAATCCCATGTGCTTGGTTACCTCCAGCGAGGTAATGCCATCGAGCTGGTCTTCTACCGGATCTTCAATACTGTAAATGGCTTTTTCAGGAAAGTTATCGCGAATGTCTTTAAGGATAGCCTTCAAGGTAGTGGATTTTCCGCTGCCGGTGGGGCCGGTAATCACCAGCATACCGTTAGCACGGTGGCCAAGACTGCGCAACTGGGTTACATGGGCGGGGCTAAGCCCGAGACTTTCCAGTTTGTTGACACCACGCTGATTATTAAGCAAGCGAATGGTAATTTTGGGTTGAATTTCTGAATAGATCTTAACTGGTGCCATCTCCAGACGCATGCTCACCTGTTTGTGCGCCGACTGAAACACCAGATAACCGCTGCAAGGTTCCAGATAATTGTTCTGTTTGCCGACCCGCTCCATCAGATTATTGGCCACCAACCGAAAACGCTCGCGCTCTATGGTCTGCAGCCCTGGAATGCGACAGACCTGGCAACGGCCGTCGATGCGAAATTTGATTACGCCACCGTGGGATTCCGGATTGATGTGGATGTCGCTAGCGCGGAATGAAATCGCTTCGTTGAGTAATTCATCCACGAAGCCTTTGGCCCAAGCACCCGACACTTCTGATACCGACACGCCCTGATCATGTGTCGCCTGGATGATCAGATCAGACTCGAAATCCGACATTGCAAGAATACCCAGCTTCTCGAATTTGAGCTTGTCCTTGGGATCATTCTTGCGCCGCATCAACGGTTCGATCTGACTGCGATCGTACGGATTGGATACATAAAGCACCCGGTCGACGATCAGCCATGGGCAACGGTCATTACTGCTGCGTATCAGACTGTCCCGATCCCGTACAACTCCATTGAACAACTCCCTTTTGAACAAGTTGGAAAGCGATTGCGCCAGCTTGACATCATCAATGCCCCCCTCCCATAACCGGGGAACAATTTCACCTGCCTCGGTAGGCAAAGGCATATTTCGGCACGATTGCTCTGTTAGCGCTTCAAGCCTGATCAGCTCCTGCAGCAGCTGTTCGAACTGTTGATGTAATCGAGAGTGTTGCTTATCGGACATTATTCACCCTTACCAGGCGATATCGATATCATACCGCATTCCATTCTTTTGTAATCGCACACCGTCTCGCATGCTGATGGCCACCACTCGATAGCCACCGGGCAAAGTCTGACCTACTTTTCCAAACACTTTGCCCTCTTCGGTTTCAAAAGCCGCCCGATTATTTTCAATGTGGAGCACTTTGGGTAAGTGATCCTTTTGCTTTGCACTGGTGTTCTTGGCAGCACCGGGAGTAGTCGTTGCATGTGAAGATGGAGGTAGTTGTACCCCCAGGTCAGATACATCACCCCCGTACTTCTGAATTTCTTCCACGTACCTGGCAATCTCAGCCCTTTGTTTGAGGAGCTCGGCTTGATATTCCAAGCGCTGAACCTCTTTGGCCCGCTCCGCTTCTTCCATCAGAATTTTGGAGCCATCCATTTCGGCCTGCGCGATTACCGCCACCCCAACCAAACCCAGTGTCAAATAACGTTTCATAGTTTCACCTATTCACTGCCCAAAACGGAAAAATTCAATGTTGCTTCGCCGCTTTTGATTACGATCTGATACAAAAAAGTGGGCACGGTTTTCTGGACCTCCAACGCCGCCACCAAAACTGATCCCACCCGCCCGGAGAGTTGCCCGTGCCATGCCTGTAAAGGCCCGTCGTACATGCCACTCTGCTTTTGCGCCAACACCCTGAGCTCCACCCCATACTGACTGGCGATGGCAGGAATGTACTGCCACTGGCGTTCTACCGGTGGCAATACTTCGAGCTGGGCCAGGCGCTCAGCCATGGTGTTGTATTCCTGTATGTTCTCATCGATCACTTCCACGCTCTGCTGATCAAGTGCCCGCAGTCGAGCTACCTGATTCTCGTAGAGTTCTTTCACCGATATGGCCAATACAGCAGCCATCGCAAGCCAATGTACCCAAGTCCAATACTTTACAAAGCTCACCTTTGCAGATATCCAGTTCATGTCACCGCCCCCGGTTCTGCATGGTGATGGTAACCAGGCCTTTGGGATCGTACCGACTCTTTAACCACGTATAGTCGGGCACGCTTTTAAATCCTTGCTCGCTGTGGTAGGTCAACACCATGGATGGGTGTTCAAGCGATTGACTACCTTCTGTTTCAATATTGGGGTATTCCCTCCACAGAATCGCAAGGCGCTCCAGAGTCTCCTGATCATTGGGTACTTCCGTCAAGCGCGTGGTCCGAAGCTTATCCAGACCGCTCTGCAGATCCTCCAACATCGCGTTTTTACTCTCCAACTGTCGATGGGCGCGATCGTAAACTTGGGCTAGTAAAAAATTCACCCCAAAGGCCATTGCCACAACCGTCACCACACTGATTGCAAGATAGGACCATGCCTGTCGCGTAACCAACTGACGCTCGAACCGCAATTCGGAGG
Organism: Ketobacter sp. GenoA1; assembly: GCF_003671475.1. Taxonomy (NCBI): domain Bacteria; kingdom Pseudomonadati; phylum Pseudomonadota; class Gammaproteobacteria; order Pseudomonadales; family Ketobacteraceae; genus Ketobacter; species Ketobacter sp. GenoA1. The sequence goes on from NZ_RCHM01000029.1 coordinate 9,537, forward strand.
CCAGTTTCGCCTCCTGATCCGGTAATACCAACTGCTCAAGATCGGCATTGACCACTTGCGCTTCATCCAGGGTGAATCCGGCATCCGCGGCAAAGAAGCCTGCTTCATAAATACCGGAATACTCTGCACGCCCCAAGTCACAATGGATGTAATAGCCATCATCCTGAGTGATGGGTATCACCTGCAATGTGCGCTTGAAAGACACCAGCCCGCTGTTTATCAGCACATGCCACAACCCGTAAACCGGATATTCCGGATAGCGCTCGCGCATCTCTTCAATGTCGGTTTCACGGACATGGATTGCCGGGCAGGTGTTGCTGGCGCCACAGGATTCGACATACTGGTGTTGCTCACTGATGGGAACCGGCCCCACCAGATCGGGAAGCAACACCACTTCCCGGCCCTGTATGGCTACCGGACGTTTGATAAAATCCGCCAGCGAGCTCACCGGTTATACTCCCTCCACGATGGTGGGTGTCACCGTGAGCACCAGCTCTCGACGCTTCAACTCGTTGGATTCAGAGCGGAAAAGTGGGTTGATCACGGTCTGGGTCACTGAGTCTTTCCAGGGTAGATCCTGCAGGCTCTTGGCCACCGAGCGCCGGATGAAACCACCCAGCTGAATGGGCTTGCCACTCTCAGTGATCACTTCTGTGGACAGCTCGTTCAGAGCGATATTAGGTACTTCGTATTCCAACCCCTCGAAAGTGTACTTCTCGCTACCCGACACGGAACTGATGACCGGCCAGATCTCCAGCATAATGCGGCCATCCCCCAATATGCGGGGCGTTACTGCCAAGGTCACCCCTACGCGAACCGAATTCAGTGTCGCGGTGGTTCGATCGTTATTGTTGTCACCTTCCTTCACTTCGATTTCGCCGATAAAGGTCAGCTCTTCACCGGTTGAAATGTACGCATAGGAACCGTTGCGTACCGTAACATTAGGTTGTGTGAGCAGCTCCACCTCACCATAGGTACTGAGGAAACGAACGATAGCCTGGGCATTCACTGAGTCGCTCTCATAACCTACATTACTGGCAAAAATCCCATTGGTTTCATTGACAACATTTTTGCTGACATTGGTATTACCATTGCTTGAAAGGATACTGTTTAGACTGAAATCAAGTGGATTACCGTTGATGGTGGCATCCTTCAGCGCCAGTTGAGTCCAGTCGATCCCCGCACCGCGATCGTCATTCAACGTCACGTCGTAGGCCTGAACATTGATATTGACCTGGCGCTGCCCCCGGGTAATCAGATTGGAAATGAACTCATCCAGTGCATTAACACGGCTGGCCTGGCCACCCACACTGATGGTGCCCACGGAACGGATGGCCTGTACGTACGGATTCAACTGCTCGGGAGAGTCCTTGGCCTTTTTACCGGTGATATTAAGAATATCTCTGGCACCGTCCACCAGGATGCTCCACTCATCATCGTTATAGGTGCTCTCAATCTTGTTATCGTTACCGCCACTGGAGGATGTTGCTCCGTCGGCCCGGGTGGTGGTACTTTCTGTGTTAAATGTGGAACCCACCTTCAATTTAACCTTTCTATTGGACGCAAAAGCAGCGACATTCCACTCTTTCCGCACAAAGGATCTTACGGTCACCACACCGGCTGAATACTCGATATCATAGCCGGTAACGGATTCCAGGTAGCGGAAATAATCTTTCAAATACATGTCCTGGGCGAACACGCTGACCTGTTGGTTCAGTAATACGTTTTCGTCACCGGGGATAATATTGACGTCATCCAACTGAGTGCGAATGGCGTCGATCAGGGCAACCCGGCCGCTGAAGTTAATCTTGCGACCAAAAATCGCCTCTTCCGGTGTCACTTCACGCACATAGGTGTCACTGCGCTCAACAACCAGTTGAGTCGGCTTTTCCTGCAGCGGCTGATATTTTTCTTCTTCGTTGTAAGGCGTTACCGCACAGCCGCCAAGCAATGTGGCCAATAAGAAAGAAGATGAAAATGCTTTTACGTTAAAATACATGATGTGGCCCCCTGCTAGCGCTGACTGATGACAAGCAATGGCTTCTTCGCGCCGGCTTCATCTTTCAAATCGAAGAAATACTGATGTTTCAATCCAATGGGGGATAACAGATCCCTGAGTGCCTGATCCCGGCTCTTTGTACTTACGTACTGAAAGCGTTTTTGCAAAATGTCCTTGTTCTTAACATCCACCAACACCCGCCAATCAGAGGGCATGATGGCAACAGCGATTTCTTCCACCGTTCCGGCAGCAATTTCCACGGCCACTTGCCCGCGCTGAATCTCAACCGGGGTCAAATCCACAGGCATGTCATTCACCGCGACGACTTTGCGTATCTGGTTGGCCTGCTGTTGCGCCTCTACCACGATCTGCTCAGCAATGTGTCGCGCCTCTTCAATGGCAGACCTGGCCTCTTCAAGCTCAGCTCTTACGTTTTCCAGCTCCGCCGGCTGTGTAGAATCTTGCACAGCCCAGGCAGCTCTGGCACAACAAAGCACCCCAAATAGCGTCAACCCTAACGCAACAGATCGAATCATCACCAACTACTCCCAATTCTCTAAAGGATCGATATAAAAGACATACAAGCCACAAAGAAAAACAAAAAATTGCTCAACTAATTCGAAGCCAGTGCAGAAGTTCGCGCATTCACTCTCAGTTCCGGCCCTTCACCCAGCAAGGATGCCAATGAATCGTGTCGGGTCACGGCATCCGACTCCTTGAGGTAGGCACCCACATAGATGAAGTAGCTGGGCTTCTCCGGATTGGAACCACGCCATTTATCCTGTTCATTGACCGCTTCCAGTTTGTCCCACATCTCATTCCAGGGTTTAGGCTCCGGATAGACGTAAACCAGCGAATAGTTGTAACGCGCCTGACGTACCTGTGTGTCGGCGGTTTGCCCAACAACATCACCCGCTTCACTGCGTTGCACCCGGCCCGCCACCGCAATTTGGGTATTAATGGTGGCAACCCCATAATCGGAGGCAGACTCCATTGGATCATGCCCGCCAGCATCCGCCACTTGAGGGTTGCCTGTTGTATCCAGAGCAGCAATGGCACGATCGATAATCTGAATTGCCCGATCAGCCTTGCTGCGCAGCCGTGCCAGAAAATCATCGGCCAGTGGCTGAATGGCCGATTGACCGGATTGCGGTGCCGTGCTGGATGTTGCCTGATCAGCGGATTTCCCCATCTGCGCTTTCAGGTTTGCTATTTCCTGCTCCAGTTCATAGAAGCGCTGCCAATAAGGATCCTGGCTCGCCACGGGCTTTGGCTGGAAGTAGCCATCCTGGCTGGGTGTCACCATGTCGCCAAACAACGTACAACCCGACAATACGCCAACCAAACCACTGACCAGTACAACTTTGTGAATCATTTATCACCCCCACCAACACCACATTACGATGAACAAATTACCTACTACGAAAGACAGGGAGAGGTTAAAAAAAGCCGGATTTATTACCCTGCACTGTCTCTTTAAAAGCACCTTCCAAGAGAGTTCTTATGCCCGTTCTGCCCAATACAACCAAAGCCATTTTGTTAATCAGCCTTATCACATGCAGCGCTGCTATCTACTGCCAGCTCTACAACCAGAGTTTGCGTGATGCTCAGTTGCGTCATGCAGTCATGCTGCAGCAGCTGCAGGGCGGGCTGGCGAGTATTGCCGGTAAGGCAGAGGGCCTGCTGAATGGATCAGAAGAGCTGGCGTCGCTGAAATCGTTAAGCGACAAGAACATTGTCACCTATCAAACGATTATGAACGGCAGCATCAAACAGGATTTGACCGCCGTCGACACCCTTATCCCAGACGATATCCAGCCCTTCCAGACAAGCTTCGGTCAGTTCTCTGATCAGGTCGCCAAGCTGATTCAAAGCCGTTCGCAACTTGTACAGCTGGAGAGTAAACGGGAAGAGATAATTCTGAATGCACGGGTTCTGGCTGAAAAAGGAGCTGACCTGGCCGTTGGAATTCACCAGTTTGGGGCCACTTCTGATCAGATCGCGGCCACCTATGAACTTGCCTTACAGTTAAACTGGCACTATCTCAGCGTTACCCAGGTGTTTTCGGACAGCGGCCGGTACCGCGCATTGGAGCTGGGTGCTGTTTCCAACACCCTGACGAGTATAAGTACAGGACCAGGCGCAACCCAGTCGGCCATACTGAGGCGCAGCGCGGCCCAACTGCTCAGTGATATAGAGTCCTTCTCACAGACCGCCGCCGCCATCGAAGAGCTTGAGCAGCTGAAACAGAACCTCAACCAACAATTGCAAGGCATCCAGGTTGCGCGCTCTGCCCTGTCAAACGACATCCACTCCCTGCAAGAGGCCGTAACCTCAAACCGTTCCCCGTCCTTTCCACTGGCTTTAGCCGCCTGGCTCATCAGCGTTTCATCTGCGTTGGCCGGTTGCCTGATGGCTGCCAGAGCAAGCGCTACAGCGACCGCACCAGCCCCTGTACCAGTACCCGAACCAGCCAGCGAGTTGACCAGTGGCTATTATCTCAGCCAGATTAAAACGGATAAAAACAAACTGATGAACGATATCAGACCGTTGGCGGATGGGATTCTGTACCTGCGTGCGGATGAGCACCTGGAATCCACTGGCGATATCGCCAAATGCTTTAACCGCAGCCGGGAAGCGTTGATTGAAAAAATTGACACATTGCGCACATTGGTGAATCGCCTGCAACAGGCGGTGGATACCAATAATGAAACAGGCGCGGGCGATGCACCCAGGCTCAGTTTGGATACCGCCCCGATCGAAGATCTGACATTCAAAGCCCAGGCGGGGCTGGAAGGCATTAGCCGCAAAATCAGGCGCCAGAGTATTGATGATACGGTGACCCGCAAAGAAGTGCTGATTCAATGTCGACAGACAGACGCTATTCTGGATGAAATCCGGGTTCGAGTGAAAAAGTGCGTGAAGGAGTCAGTGCCCAACCCCCTACCGGAAACGACTGCCCAGATGCCGCAACCCCACAACGTTGAAGTGAAAAAACTGATTACGAGCATTATAGAGGGCCTTGACCAATTCCAGACACAGCCTCCTGCCAAGGTGCGCCGTAAAGCGGGTTAAGCACTACAGACTGCGTCTTTTCTTCCGATCAGGCGTCTTGATATTGTACCGGCTCATTTTATCAATGAGGGTTCGTCGCGGAATTTGCAGTGTTTCTGCGGTTCGCGTCTGATTCCAGTTATTGGCTTGAAGGTGCTGCTCGATGACGGAAATCTCATAGGCGTTTACCGCCTTCTTCAGGGAAGAGAAATCCTGCATGGCTCGGGACTGGTGAATCAGGGTCTCCCCGGATCGCCTGCCTACCACAACCCTGCCCTGCGTACAATCCTGTATGGATTCAGGCAGGTGTTCGATCAATAGAGAACCCCCATCTTCGCACAGCAGGACTGCCCGCTCTATCGCGTTCTGCAACTCACGCACATTACCGGGAAACGGATAGTTCAATAGCAAATCCAATGCCGTAGGGGAAATTCCGGCAATCCGTTTTCCATAGAGCCTGGTATACTTCTTGACAAAATGATCGAGCAGTAGCTTGATATCCGCGTCTCGATCCCGCAGCGCCGGTAATACGATGGGAAATACATTAAGCCGGAAAAACAGATCCTCTCTGAACTCACCACTTTTGATTTTTTCAGGCAGATTACAGTGGGTGGCAGCAACAACACGCACATCCACCTTCACTGATCCGGTTGCCCCCAAGGGTCTGACTTCACCTTCCTGTAGCACTCGCAAAATCTTGCTTTGCAGATTCAAAGGCATATCACCGATTTCATCCAGAAATATGCTACCCCCGTTGGCCAGTTCAAATAGCCCCTTTTTTTCCGACGTAGCCCCGGTGAAAGCACCTTTTTTATACCCAAACAGTTCACTTTCCAGTAGCTGTTCCGGCAGCGCGGCACAGTTTTGAGTAACAAAAGGCTTGTGTTTTCGCACACTGTTTTCATGAATTGCCCGGGCAAACACCTCTTTACCGGTACCGGTTTCCCCTGTCAGCAAAATACTTACTGCGGTGTCCATGGCCTTTTCCATAAGCCGGAATACCCGCTGCATAGCCTCACTTTGCCCAATAATGTTGTAGTCCGGATTGCGGCTATTACGCGCTTTCAGGAAACGGTTTTCCTTTTCCAAACGCTGATTGGTATCGTTCAACAGTTCGATCAAATGGCTATTGGTTTCAATCAGAAGCGCATTATTAATGCAAACCGCAGCCTGCGCTGCGAACGCACAAATGATCGGTTCGAGGGACTTGAATGATACATAGCGCCTGTTATAGGCATCCTTGGCGTTGACCAACTCCAGTACACCGATTGTCTGCTTGTCATGGTCACGCAACGGAACCAGAATGAGGGATTGAGTGCGGGTACCATTGACCTGATCATGCTGATAGATATATTCAAGATCAAAGCCGGTATAACGGTAAACATCATCGATCAGCACCACAGAGCTGGTCATGCCACAGAACATTAACGGATCGTTTGCCGCACTGGAACCCATCTGGCCGAAATCCCTGATGCGATACCAGTCATTCTGTGGTTCGCCCCCTTCCCATTGTGAGATGCGCAGCTGCAGCTTTGTCTTGGTAACGTCCAACACATAAACACGCCCAGCTTCGCAATTGGTAAAATTTCGGGCGGACGCCAGAACCTTACTCAACAGACTTTGCACGTTGCGTTCAGTGGCCAGAGTCGTTGTGGTTTCCACAAACTCTTCTATGAAACTGAGCGCCTTGACGAGCTTTCCTATATCATTCATATCTACAAAGACAGCCAGGGGTTAAATAGAACGATGATCTGACACACAGATTCGAACCGGTTCAATATCGCTGAAATCATCATCACCGAGCACATAATCCCAACCCAATTCCCGCGGCGCACCGACCTGCCGCGCTACACCATGGCCGGCAGGTACAGGATGCAGCCAAAGCTCGTATTCCAGAGGATCCACCATTAAAAACTGCAACAGATCAACCAGTTCGTCAAACTGCTCACCCTCCGGCAGAAAGTGCCGGTACAGCTGGGAACCCAGCCCCTTCAAATGCAGATTGAACTTTCCATTGCAGTCCTGAATTGAGTCCCCCATAAACAGATCCTCCCCCAGGCGGGCATTCTTCATCCCCATTGCATTACATTGGCTTTCAGGAACCTCTATTGTTCTGATCACCCAAGGTTCGAATACAACCTCAGGAATGCTGAAATACGACGACAGTACTTTCGCCATGGCATCAGCACTGGCACTCCCATTGGCTAAAACGCCACTGAACGGCAGTAATCGATGCCACTTTAATCGACCGGATTCTTTCAGCAGCGCCTGATCAACCCCTGCCATGGAGAGCAACCAACGTGAGTAATGATCGCCACCATCAACCGAATACTGGATGTAATAACGATATTTCTCCCAGCATGTTTGCAGCAGACTGATCAGGCGGTGATTGAACAAATCCATCAGATCCCGGCTGGGATGCTGAGGATCGCTGGATTGCAACACACGCTCAGTATAATAAGCAGGCAGTGGTGATGCCGGGCCGTAGAGCCCCATAAAACTAACGGTGAGCTCAATAAAGTCTTCATTTGGCTCTTCAAGCCAGGCGCCCCCGGCAATATCAGATGCGGGAAACCCCAGGCTGGCCAGTGCCCTGTATCTCAGGTTGACTGGCTTGTCACTGGCTTCGTTATAGAGGCCGCAGAATTGCTTTAACAGGGCATTAAGTTGGTAGAAAGCGTATTCGTTAACCCGCCCCAACTCGCTGCTTACAAAAGACGATATGAGCCGGTTTTTGGTTTCCATTCGTAAATCTCACCATTTTCGACACCCAGTACCAAAAGGTGATGAAAACTGTTCATCGTACAATTTAAGGCAAACAATTCATTGAGTATCGACGCAAAAAGAAACATATCGCCCTCGGATGCGAAGTGGCTTTCTTTTAACCTCAACACGGTTTTACGACCTCGAACCGGCAATCCATTATGAATTCTGTCCTCAAATCCGCTTTGAATACCATCAAAGGCATCCAGTCGATGTTGACTGGCCAGGGCCTGCTGTCGATCGTAGTAGCTTTTGTAATCGTAGGTGGACAGAATTGCCTTTAATGATTTCATGTCGGTGAGTGATAAATAGTTCAACGACATGTTGGAGATCAGGCGCCAGTGAAACGCCTTATCCAGTGGTGGCGCAAAGGACGGTGTAACATGAGTGATGTTTCTAAAGGTGGCGTATTCAGGGCTGCTACCGGTTTCCACGCAAATATCGCCAACACCCAACAACGTCGGCAGATGGCGGTTGGTGCATACCAGGTCGATGGATATGGTTTCCGTTTCAGGAAACACGCTACTTTCGTACTGATTTACGAAACTGATATAACTGTCCAGACCATAGCCGTTCACGGATGGCTTCTGCCGCTCCCGGTAGAATCGTTTCTGATTGTCCACCGGCGCACTTTCAAAGTGTTCGAATGATTCAAAGCGTTTGAAATCCTGGTGGTGGTGCGTTTGGTGCCCCCACCCCCGCACCGTATCAATATCAAATATTTCGTAATGTGAGGGATTCTGGCCGGCAGGCAGAACCCGATACTCTGCTTTTTTGTGATCCGCCCGCAGTGGAATCGCTTCATGCTTGAACAGGTTCACAACAGGCGTGCAGAACAGCCTGAAATTCTCTTTTGTTACCGTAATATGATTATCCAAAGCCCGATCAAAGTTGAACTTCACTTCAATATGGGCCGCGGTTGCCACTCGCTCATCCCGCAGGGCCCGCAATCGTATGGCATCCAGTTGTGTGAGCTGGACAAAATGGAACTTCTCAGGCAGTGCATAGTATTCCTGAACCAGACGGTAACCATTCAACAGATAGGGTGATGCCGGTAGCAGGTTCTGGCTTTCGCTGAACCCCAACGGTAGTACCGCATCGTCTGCCAGTCGGGTAATGAGAATTTCATCACCATCGTTGGTATGGGCAACCAAATCAATGGATTCAAGATAGCGGAACATCCACAAGTACAGTGATTGCGCCACATGGACTTCTCCATGCAGGTAACAAGGCAGGGTATCCATCTGCACGTCCTGCCAGGATACGCGGGTCGTCAGGCCCAGAAAAAGGGATACGCTGGCGCCACTGGGGCGCTGATACTGCCGGGTATCAGCCACAGCCAGAGGCAATAAGGGCACGTCATAGCACGTTTGAAACACACAGGCGGTTCCATCCACCCGCCGCGATTCAACCTCAACGCCTTTGTCAATTATCTGCTTTTCCGACAGGGTTGGTGATGGTGTGAACTCCAATATGGACAACGCCGGTATGGGCCTAAGAAAATGTGGCCACATCAACGCCATCAGGGAATGGGTGACCTCCGGCAGTTCATCATCCAGCTTCTGGCGCAGCCTTCCTGTCAGAAACGCAAACCCTTCCAACAAACGCTCAACATCCGGATCCTGCCCTTCTACGGTGAGGAACGGAGCCAGCCGGGGGTTGCGCTCGGCAAACTCGCGCCCCAGTTCTCGGATGGTGGACAATTCATCGTGGAAGTATTTATTAAAGGACACACTTATACCCTGACGGTGGCCTGACCGTTGCCAGTCAATACCGTGTCGAAAGCAACCCGGGAAACCTGATCCTGATAGCGCAACCGGCCTTCAATGGCGAACTTCATCAACAAAGGTTGTTCCGGATCGGGCACGTAGTAGACATTCACGCTCTCCAATCTTGGCTCATAGGTTTCAATAAAATGCTGAATGGCGTTGCGAATATACTGTACTGCGTCAGGAAACTGATTCACAACATCGTTAAAGTCCGGCATGCCGAACTCCTGCAACGCCTTCACACTGCCCAGGCGCACATTCAGCATGTTCTGGATATTCAGGGTGACGCTGTCGAGAAAAGAATGCCAGTCAAACCGGGTGGTATAACTGGCTGGAAGCGCTTCATTATCCAACCGGTCCAATAAACTGTGTTCTTTTCTCACAACGCCGCCCTAAATTGTACGCATCAGGATTTTTCCAGTTTACCAACCAGAGACAACTCGAAATCCGCTCCCATGTATTTGAAATGAGGCCGTACTTTCAAGTCCACTCGATAGATACCGGGCTGCCCCTCCACATCCTCCACCACGATGTGTGCTGCACGCAATGGTCGACGGCTGCGCACCGCTGCCGATGGGTTTTCCTGATCCGCCACATAGGAACTGATCCAGTGATTAAGCTCCCGCTGCAACTCTACCCGATCCTTCCAGGTGCCGATATTCTCCCGCTGCAACACTTTCAAATAATGAGCCAGGCGATTAATGATGAACATGTAAGGCAGTTGCGTGCTGAGGCGATAGTTCAACTCCTTTGACTTGGCTTCTTCGTTGTTACCAAAGAACTTGGCCTTCTGCACGGAATTGGCAGAGAAAAACGCTGCGTTATCGCTGCCTTTGCGCATGGTCAGGGGAATGAATCCCTCCTCGGACAGTTCGAATTCCTTGCGATCGGAAATCAGAATCTCCGTTGGCACCTTGGATTCCAGCTCCCCCATGGATTCATACACATGCACCGGCAGGTCTTCTACTGCACCACCACTTTGGGGGCCGATGATATTGGGGCACCAGCGATAGTTTGCAAAGGATTCAGACAAACGCGTTGCAAACGCAAAAGAAGTGTTGCCCCACAGATAGTTTTCGTGGGACGCACTAACCGTTTCCTGGTAGTTAAAACCTTTGGAAGGATTGTCTTCCGGATGATACGGCGCCCGCAGCAGGAAGCGTGGCAACGTGAGGCCAACGTATTTGGCGTCTTCCGACTCCCGAAAACTGCGCCACTTTGTGAATTGCGGACCCTCGAATATGGAGCTCAGCTCTTTCAGATTAGGCAGGCCTTCAAACTCATCGAGCCCGAAAAACTTGGGTCCGGCCGCCGCCACGAAAGGCGCATGGGATACCGCCGCCACCGCCGCTGCATTCTGGATCACTTTCATGTCGGCCGAACTTGGATTCAGCTCATAGTTGGCAATGATCGCGCCCACCGGCTCACCACCAAACTGGCCGTATTCCGCGGTATAAGCGAGCTTGTAAAGCCCGGATTTGGTAATGTCCGGTGCGTCTTCGAAATCATCGTATAAATCCTGCTTGGAGGCATTCAGCATCTCAATCCGGATATTTTGAGAGAAGTCGGTACGCTCAACCAACAGCTTCAGACCCCGCCAGGCGGATTCCAGTGACTGAAACGCCTTGTGATGCAGAATTTCATCCATCTGCGCGCTCAGCTGTACGTCCAACTCATCAATCATGCGATCAATCAGATTTTTATTGACGCGCTCTTCTTTGTTTTCCGGCCTCAGCAATTCAGCGATGAATGCGCCAACGCCACGCTTGGCAACGTCATAGCCTTCATCGCCCGGGTTCATTCGGGTTTGCGATACAATCTGGTCCAGCAACGAGCCTTCGGTGACTTCCAGCGCGTTCTCACCATTTTGTACCATGCGTTCGGGATTGCCCATGATACTCTCCTGATCAGTGGATTCTGTTAACCTTCAATCTTCAGTTCACCCAGCACCAAACCGCGCTGTTCCTCATCTTCCAAAATGCTTTCGATGGCCTTGCGAAAAGCCGGCACGTTGCCCAGGGGCCCTTTCAGTGCTACCAACGCCTCGCGCAATTCAAGCAGTTTTTTCAGTTCCGGTACCTGACGGGCCACGCTCTCGGGGCTGAAATCCTTGATGTTTTCAAAATTCAGGCTGACCCCCATTTCGGCATCTTCTTCCTCGGTGAGGCGATTGGGCACCGATATGTCAACGCCGATCTTCTGGTTCCGCAGAACTTCATCAAAGTTATCTTTGTCAACATTGATGGGTTTACGCTCTTCAATGACCCGATCGTCTTGCCGTTGAGTGAAGTCGCCCACCACCATCATTTTGAAGGGCAGTTCGATGGATTCCTGCGCCCCGCCATGCTCTGAGCGATATTTAATATTGATGCGCTCTTTCGGCGCTACCGTACCCTCTTTTGACATAACGTCACCTTTCCTGGTTATCCTGGTTAGTCGTTTATGATTACGTGGTTAATGTGTGGTTAGATCAAATGCCAAAGCCAGATCCAGTTTGCACAGCCGGGCATGCAACATCCCTATGCAGCGACGCCCGTCTTCTGAGGCTTCGCCCTGCTGATGACAACGCAACAAAAGCTCAAGTACCCGTTTTGAGACCTGGGGTTCCCACTCATCCACTCCCTGCCGGGTGAGCTGGTCGTCCAGTGTTTTCAGCAACGGCAGCGCCAGTTCCAGCAACCCTTGTTCGACACAAAATCGTGCCTGATTGAAACGCCACAGTGCCTGTTCGCGTAACGATGTAGAACGCATTACGCCATCCTGAAACAGGGAAAGCGCATCCCTTAGCTGTTTATCTTGGGCCAGGCTCGTTGCCTGCTGATAGGTGTCTTCCCAATCCTGGCTGATACCCGAGGTATCCACGGTAAGGGCCGCACCCATGGCGGGGCCAGGCCCAGACTGCTGAATCTGTTGCAGCCACTGCCGGGTTTTTTCATCGGCAAAAGGTGTATCGTCGTTGAACGTCAGGTTCACCACCCCGGGCAATCGGGCGACAAAATCCCTCACCCCCTGCTTTACCGCGTTCAACGCGCCTTCCGCCTGCAGTTCATCCAGTGCTTCGCAGACCATCCGCTGCCCACTCATCCAGAACGGCGCTTTCACCAGACTTGGCTCCAGTTCCGCCACCAGATCCAACCAGCGTTGTTCCTGGTACAGGCCGCTGATCACATCCAGTTTTTCCTTGGCAACCGGCCGCAGTTGCGTCTTGTTCTGGGTTGCGGGGGGCAGCTGGTTTACACCCAGCCAGGTGATGAAACGGTTTATCCGGAACACCTCTGTATCCAGCCCGTTTCTGGCTGCCAGATAGAGGCTGGCATTGCGCAGTTGATCCTGACACAGACGGTAGACCGCCATCAGATCACGGTCGCCGCCGACCCGGGTCGGTGCAGCGGCGCTGGCCGCCGCCAGGGAAGTGGACCCAGACGCCGAAGCAGTAGGGGCCGCCTGAGTGGCAGCGCCGGCCGGTGTCGGCACCGCAGCGGTTTTCTTGCCCTGCTCCACTTCCAGCCCCTGCAGCATGCGGCGGAACGCCTGTCGGAACTCAGCCATATTGGGTGCCTGTTCGGACATGCGTTCCAGTAATTCACCATCAAGGGCGGACAGGCTTTGCTCCAGCTGTTTCAGCGGTTCCAGATCCTGCAACCGCGGCTGATAGGCTTCCAACAATGGCTGGCATTTTTCCACCAGCCACTCAAACGCCTGGGAACGCCCCCGCATGCGCTTTTTGGGTGGAAAAGCGTGATCCCAGAACTGCTCCACCAGACCCTGGGCGATCGTTAGTCCCTGCTGTAATCCCTCCAGCAGATCTGCTTCGCACAGTGCCCGGGTGAGATAGCAGGCCACCAGAAAATCCTTGGACTGTTCCTCGAGTATCTGGCGGGAGGTGGCAATAACATTACCCCAGCGCACCGGATCATCGGTGGTGAACGAATCCAGCTTTGCAATTTCCTGCTCAATGGATTCAAACGCCTGCTCCAGACGTACGTTGACTCCCGCCGGGTTGTCACCGGGTATCGGGTTGGCGGTCAATAATCGAATCTCGTCCACCGTCAGCAGGCTCATTCACACTCCAACAACGTTAAACTGTGCAGATTTATGTAAATAGAGACGGAACGCCGTTAAAAATACGGCCCCATTTCTGAAAAATCTTTTCGCTTGTGTTCGAAATAAGCAAAAGGCAAGCTTATCGGACGATCTGTAGAGGTAACGGGGGATGGCAATACCATGCTGGTCACCAACATCGAGTTGATTCCCGGTAAACGAATCACGCACCACCTGGGAATGGTGCAAGGCAACACTGTACGCGCCAAGCATGTGGGCAGGGATCTGATGGCCAATGTCAAAAACCTGTTTGGCGGGGAGCTGAAGGGATACACCGAGTTGCTGCAGGAGGCCCGTGACCAGGCCACCGATCGCATGTGCGAACAGGCCAGAGCCATCGGCGCCAACGCGGTCATCAATGTGCGCTACTCCACCTCCTCCATTACCGCCGGTGCGGCAGAGCTGTTTGCCTACGGCACCGCCGTCCGCCTGGAGGACGAATAACCCCATGGATCAACTGCTGCTGTTCCTGGCCTTGCTCATACTGGGCTATGTATTTGGCCGTGTGGCAGAGACCCGTCACCTTAAATCCATCCGGGAGCGCGAACGCGATTTACGCGGCGTTATGATTTTCAGCAGCCGCTTCTGCCCTCCGGGGCGGGTTCCGGAACAAACGCAATTGGTGAGTGGCAGCGTTGTCATATCCATTGATTACTTCAAGCGATTCCTGGCGGCGCTGAGAAACCTGTTTGGCGGCCCGGTTACCGCCTACGAGTCGTTACTGGAAAGAGCACGCCGGGAAGCCATCCTGCGCATGAAAGCAGAAGCCAGCGCCAGGGGAGCCGACATGATCATCAATGTTAAAACCACCACCGCCCCCATTTCACAGGGTGTCTACAGCACCATCGGCTGTGTTGAGGTGCTGGCTTATGGCACAGCGTTGATCCGGTGAAGTACGAAAACCCTGACATACCGGAGGGCATCAACCTGACCCCGGTGAACCCTCTGCGGGAACTGGCCCGGCTGTTCAGTGGCCTGATGTTGGTGATCACGGTGACCATAGTGACACTATCGTACCTGGCGGGCTCATTGGCGCAGCACATTCCCTTTGCCTGGGAATCCCGCCTGCTGGAGAAACCCATCAACCAATTGATGGCCAGTCGGGAGCGGCCAGAGCACCTCAAAATCGAGCGTTACCTACAGCAATTAGCCGATGGTCTGGCCGCCGAACAGGGATTGGCGGAGGGTATGTCCGTCACCATTCACTATTTTAACGGCCCCATGGTCAACGCCTTTGCCAGCCTTGGAGGTCACATTATGGTGTTCAGGGGTGCCTTACAGAATGTACCCAACGAGAACGCCCTGGCCATGATCCTGGCCCATGAGATCGCCCATATCAAACACCGTGATCCGATTGTGGCCTACAGTCGCGCGCTGACCGTCAGCATGGCCCTGTCCAATCTGATGGGGATCGACCCGGGCGGGGATCTGGCCCGCCTGGCGGGCACCTCCAGCGCTCTGGCCCAGCTCAGTTTCACCCGTGCCCAGGAAAGCGCAGCAGACGACCAGGCTATGGGCACCCTGCTCCGCTATTACGGCCACACAGGCTGGGCAGACAGCTTCTTTCGCTATGTTGCAGCATCCAAACAGGGAGAATATCCGCCCAAATTCCTCAGCAGTCACCCCAATCCGGAGGCCCGTATCGCCCACGCCCAGCAATTCCGCAGAAAAAATCCGGATACTTCTCAACCAATTGCCACTCCACTACCGGATTTCATTTTAGCGCTGAAAACCCAGTGAGCACTGAAACATGGTCTACACTTAGCCTATTAGGTAGGAGTGGGGCCCATGAGTACTGAAGAAAAGTCGATTCGTTATGAGATTTTTTTCAAGACCCAGGATTATGTCTTTGATCAAACCATCGAATTGAACGATGAATCTTATGAGCATGCAGCACCGGATGAGGCAATCCCCGAGTGGTGCAAACTTGAATTCAAAAAATGTCCGAACTGCACCCTGAGCAATATCTGGCATGAGTACTGCCCGTTGGCGGTTCGTCTTATCCCGTTTGTGAAGTTACCTGCCTGCAACTCCTACGATGAGGTGCGCGCGGAAGTGACCATGAACAACAAAACGGTGATTGCGGAAACCTCGGCCCAGGAAGCGTTCAGTTCTGTGCTGGGTTTGGTGATGGCCACCAGTGGCTGCCCGCACACCAGCTTCTTCAAACCCATGGCATGGTATCACCAGCCTTTCTCTACGCCGGAAGAAACCATGTATCGGGTCTGCACCGCCTATCTGTTCTCCCATTTCATCCACAAGCGGGCTGGAAAAGAGTTGAATTTTGAAGCCCTCAAGGTGATTTACCAGAACATCCACCAGATCAACGTCAATATTGCCGCCCGCATCAAAAATTACTCGGACACGGATTCGGCACTGAACGCAATTGTCCTGCTGGACCTGATCACCAATGACCTCCCCATTGCGGTGGATGAAGACCTCAATGAACTGAAACAACTGTTCGAAAGCCACAAGAGCCTGTTCGATTAAGATCTCCACCAGATTCCACTGAGCTTTACCCTCCGCGTGTCTATATAGAGGAACAACTGATGCTCAGGAACGGTCATGAACGCAAGAACAGGTTTCACCAGTGCACTCGTCATCGGCTGCTCGCTTGCCGGATGCAGCACCAACACCAAAATGGATGACGCAGCCTACCGCTCGATCGGTCAGCAGGCGCCCAAGCAAGTGCAGAATTACGTGGATGATCAGCTGCAAAGCCAAGGTGCCAAGGTGGATACCAGTAGCGTTCCGGTACCGGATTTCCCGGGGGAAACCACGCAACTGAATTATGAATCCAGGCAACCCGCCGCAACGGGCTCCCACCTGGTTCGCTATGGGCATCCCAAGATTATCGACAAGGTGGTGAAAACCGCGCGCATCCACTGCCAGCCTCTGGCCTTTCAGATAAACACCACCGGCAACAGCTTCTGGGGCAAGGAAAAGGGAACCTTGCAGCAATGCACTTACCGTTTCCCACAACATTGCGGTGCCCACCAGTTTTCGATCCTGAGCTATGGCAAGAAAACCATTCTGATCTATCAGCCGCCGGAGCAGAATCATTACGTCATCGATACCCTGCAGGGCACCCCCAAATCCCAGTTGGGGTTGTGGGATCAGGACGATCACCTGGGGTCCAGCACCACCAATGCCAACTACCTGTTCCAGAGTGATTACAACGCCAACTATCAGCAACCGTTCAACCCGGTCAACCTGGGCTGGATAATCAAGGCTTCACACCAGGATGAAGCAGAGTTCGGCAAACTGTATCACCGTGCCCTGGAAGAGATCACCGGCTGTTTCTGAAGCCTGCCCCCCTCAACCTGCCGGCGATTTAACGTGTCCCAATGACAGATGCAGAAAAAAAGCTGGGGCCTTGCGGCCACCAGCTTTTTTGTTGTATTTCAGCCTGAGCGACAGAAACTACACTTTCAGCACACGCCAATCGTCGTGTCCGGAAGTACCGGATACTTCGTGTGTCCAGGTAATCTTACGATAGGTGAAAGACACGTCTTCCAGGTGGGTGAAATGAGACTGGCCGGGATCCTGACAGTTGGGCATGTATGCCTTGATGTCTACAATGATGGCGTCTTCCAGCTCGATGGTGAAGTAGTGCTCCTGAGTACCCGTCGCGGACGTTCTCCACCATTCAATTTTACAATCCGTCATGCGCTCGCCCGAAGTCAAGGCTGAATACAGCAGTGGGGAACACTTATCGAACACCTTGGTGATGGTCACCGGCTGGTGGACACGCTGACCGGTAGGCTGACCGCTTTGCGGATCGCGAGGCAGAATGATGTTGTGCTTGAATGCTTCAACCAGGATCTGATCTTCGTGACCTTCCTGATAGATGTTTCCAACACTGGGCTCTGTGAAGTTTCCGGCGGTGATCAAACCTTGCATTTCGCCTTCGATGCTCATATACGCGGGAGTTGGCATTGCCTATACCTCTATTAATAAATCCGATTAATATCCATATTGTTGGTGGCGGCAACGGCAACTCTTTTACTGTGAGCGTTGCCGCCTTAACCCCTATTGGCCGGCGCTGCGCCGACGAGACTTACATATCAAGAGACATGCCACAAAGCCTATCTTATTGTTTATAAAGAACTTTTTATCTTTTATCGGATAAAAAACAAAGTTCATTGCTCACAGCCGGCCTGCACCCCATTCAACTTGAGCAGTAACCTGCGCAACTTTTTTGCATATGTACGAAGTACCGCCAAATTGATCCAGGTTAATTATTTGAGGTTTGCATATGCACTAAAATCCGGGGCCCTATGGGTTCTGTAAACAACGTTTGGTGTCAGGATTATGCACAAGCCCGAATTGCTCTCCCCCGCAGGGACTTTGAAAAGTATGCGCTACGCCTTTGCCTATGGCGCGGATGCCGTCTATGCCGGTCAACCCCGTTACAGTCTTCGGGTACGCAACAACGAGTTCAATAAAGAAGAAAATCTGGCCCGGGCCATCAGCATGGCGCACGCCCAGGGCAAACAGTTTTACCTGGCCGCCAACCTGGCGCCCCACAATGACAAGATCCGCTCTTTTGTGCGGGACATGGAACCGATCATTGCCATGCAACCCGATGCCCTGATCATGTCAGACCCGGGATTGATTATGTTGGTGAGGGAACACTGGCCACAGCAGCCGGTGCATCTCTCCGTGCAGGCCAATGCCGTTAATTGGGCAACGGTGAAATTCTGGCAACAACAGGGTATCTCCCGGGTCATACTGTCAAGAGAGCTGTCTTTGGACGAGATCGAGGAAATCCGCCAGCGGGTACCGGAAATGGAGCTGGAGGTATTCGTGCACGGCGCCCTGTGTATTGCCTATTCCGGCCGCTGCCTGCTGTCCGGTTACATGACTCACCGGGATTCAAATCAAGGCGCCTGTACCAACTCCTGCCGCTGGAAGTACGATGCCCACCCGGCCCGGGAAACGGCCGGGGGCGACATCGTTGCCGTGAACACCCACATGCCACCGGCCGAGGACAAACTGTTTCTATTGCAGGAACAAGGCAGACCCGGAGAATACATGCCCGCCTATGAGGACGAGCATGGCACCTACATCATGAACTCGAAGGATCTGCGTGCGGTGCAGCACGTGCAACGCCTGACGGACATGGGCATCCACTCTCTCAAGATAGAAGGCCGCACCAAATCACACTTTTACGTGGCACGCACCGCTCAGATTTACCGCCAGGCCATTTCCGATGCGTGCAATCGCTCTGAGTTCAACTGGGCATTGATGGATCAACTGGAAGGACTGGCCCACCGTGGTTACACCGAAGGTTTCTATCGACGCCACTTACCGGCGGAGTTTCAGAATTACGAGGAGAACAACTCTAATTCAGGCACCCAGCAGTTTGTGGGAGAAATACTGGATTACCACCAGGGTCAACTGACCGTGCAGGTGAAAAACCGCTTTGCCGTGGGCGATACTTTGGAGTTGATGACGCCACAGGGGGATTATCATTTTATTCTGCAACAGATGGAAACCGAGAAAGGCGAATCCGTGGACGTGGCCCGCGGGGATGGTTGGACGGTGCGCATTCCGGCTCCGGCGGAGATCAATCCGGAGTACGCCCTGCTGATGCGCAACCGCACGGGAATGGCGGACTGAAACCGCTGCCCGGTTAACGCTATTGCAGTGCTCGCACCACACGAAAGCCCAGTAAGGCTTGTCCTTCCGGTGCACTCCCGGTGATACGATCCGGGCGGCAATTCGCCAGATCGGTATAGGCATCGCCGCCGGCGGCCCATAGCTGGTTTGCATTCCCCAACCATTCCGCCGCGTTTCCAAACAGATTCACCAGCCCCAACGAGTTCTGATAGCCAACCTCAGCCGCCCGCAGACTCTGCCCACGAACCCAGCGGCCCCCGGCGTACACTTTACAGTTATGATCCCGTACACCGCTGTCATCACGGGCCATTAGCTGCCATTGCCGGATAGTAGGCAAGCTGTAACGGCGCGCGCTCATCTTGGATAACCATCGCAGGTAATCTACTACCTCGGTGTAATGCAATCCCGTAATTGGGAGCTCGTCACCGGCACGGGGTTCACAGGTTTTGTAAAGACGGCAGTAATGATTATAGTCATTCACGGTTACTTCCAAGCGGCTGACAGCAAAGGTGGCCACTGAACCGGCGCCCTTGACCACCACCAGTTCAGGCCCCTTCAAAGACGCCGTCAATGGGTCGCGACAGCGATAACGGGCATTCGCTCCACCATTGGCCAACACAGATTGGCAGGGGTCCCGGGGATGCGATACGGATTGAGATTCTGCCTTGGCCAACAGCGCGTTCTTCAACGCCAGAAGCTCCGAATTCCGCAGCCGCTTATCCGCCAGAAATCCGTACAGGCTTTCCCTCACCACCCCGTGCATGGCGGGATTCTGCTGCTGCAGTTCCTGCAGAAAACCCATAAGGCCATCCACCTCCACCAGCTCCAATCCGGCCGCCATTTCCGCCGCACGCTGATAGCTCTCCAGCCATTGATCGGCAAAATGTTCGGGTATCGCCGTATCGCCCTGGGCCACCACCTCCCCCTCAGACTGCTCCGCTCTGGTGAGGATGTCTTGAAACGCGGTGGCAGCATCCGGATAAAGCCGTATCGCCTGTTGCACGATAGCCCGGGCCTGGGCGTGGTGGCCCAGATAGATCGCCAGGCCTGCCTCCCGTGCCAGCAGATCCTTGAACGGGTTTTCAGTCAGCACCGGGTGATCCGGTGCCACCCGACGCAAATCCGTTAGCAGAGTGCTGAACTGCGGCGCTGTGTCGGCGTAACGCCGTTGCTTGATGCGCAGCGTCAGCTCGTCGGCCAGTTCGGAAACAAACACCTGGTGCTGCTGCTGAAAACGTTGCCATAGATCCTGCATGGCCGACGAATCCGGATACAGGGGCAGCACCAATTGAAATTGGCTCTGTGCCTGTTGATAGTCCTCAGCCTGCTTCAGTTGCTGTAACCGCGCCTCCAGATTTGCCATGGCCGCATCCCGGGCGGCATCCAGAATCAGCAACGCGTCCGCTTCATCGAACGCCTGCAATCGCCGCACCCCCTGTTCCAGCGACAGAATATTTTGTACCGACAGCAACGCTGTCACCGCACGGTGTTCTCGATGGGTAAACCAGTTAAACAGCAGAAGCCCCGCTATTACCATTACCAGCAGCGCACACGAGGCCAGCGCCAGACGCCTTGACTGCTGGGTGCTGTCACCAAAATAGCGGGCTCGAAAATATTCCACGCTAAGATCTGATGGTGGATGAAAACTTAACAGGGATCTGATGGCCCGCCATTGTGAGCGGGACAACTCTGGAATGCGTTTGGGCTTCATTGCGCCGGCATCTGCCTGCGTTGCCTTACATTTGCCATAGGGATGCTGTCCGGCAAACAGCATATAGAAGATACAACCCAGTGCGTACAGATCATCCTGGGGGCTGGGTGCCGCACCACAAAGCACACGGACACTGGCATAGGCCGGTGTGAACGCCTGAACCTTGGTCGAATCCTGGGTGGCGGATTCTGCATAGATCGCCCGCGCGATCCCGAAATCCAAAATTTTAACCAGGCCACTGGTGGTAATAAAAATATTGGCAGGTTTTAAGTCAGCATGAACGATGCCCTGCTGATGCGCATAGGCGATGGCATCGGTCACCTGACGCAGAATGTGATTGGCGCGGGATCGAATCAGGCCGCTTTTGTTCTGCTTCAACAACTGATCCAGGGATTGCCCGGGCAACAACTCCATGGTCATAAAGGCAATGGAACCATCCCGATCAAAATCGTAGGCACTCACAATATTGGGATGAGACAAGCGCTGCGTTTTTTTGGTTTCCTGCTGCAGGCTCACCAGGGCGTGCTCGTGACGGCAGAACGTCTCATTAATCACTTTGACCGCCACCCAGGGATCGGCATCACCGGCTTCCACCTGACGCAAATCCCGGGCCTTGAACACCGACCCCATACCGCCGGAACCCAGCAGTTCGACCAGCTCGAAGCGTTGCTTCAGCACCATACCCTCGCAGGCGGTACTGACCCCGGTTGCACCTCGGGGCTCCGACGATTTAGCGTCCAGCCCCGGGTTGCCCAGTACGACGGTTTTACTCACCGGCGCCACGGCAGCGGATTTTTGCACCACCGTTTGATCAACCGATTTTCTCATGGGGCCTGACTCATGGTAGGGGGCGCTCAGCCTTGTTCCACGGCTATAACATTCACCGTCACATTGTCTTTGGCGGGCCCGGACAGAACCGCTTCCAGCAGGCGGGATGCACCGGTATCACAATCGTCCGCCGCGGTCAGAATCGACAGGATCTGATCCGGGCCAATTTCCGAATAGAGTCCATCACTGCACAGCAACAACACATCATTGGGCACCAGGTCCAGGGCCAGATAATCCAGCTCCAGGCGCGGATTGGCACCCACCGCCCGGGTGATAACATGGCGCTGGGGATGAGACAGGGTTTCCTCTTGCCCGATCAAGCCCTTATCCAACAGTTCCTGCACCACGCTGTGATCTTTGCTCAGTTGGTAAAGCCCGTGCTCCCGCAGCAGATACAGTCGACTATCACCGGCCCAGACACAGGCACACTCCTGATCACCGGTTATCAGAGCCAGCACCGTACACCCCATCATCGCGCTGCCCGCCACCAGCGTGTGCTCCTGGGTCAGGCGGGTATTGGCATCATGAATGGCAGAGCGAACGCAGGAAACCTTGTCTTTCAGAGCAGCCGGTTTCACATCAGCCTGCGCGGTAATACCCTGGACCGCTTGGCCGATCATTTCCACCACCAGCTGCGCAGCCACCTCTCCGGCCTCGTGCCCTCCCATACCGTCCGCCACGCACCAGACCCCCTGCTCCACATGCTCACAGAAGGCGTCTTCATTCAATTCGCGCACATTACCCGCGTGCGAGCGCGCGGCGGACCGGAATCGGAGCACCATGGCGCTAGAGCCTCCCGGGCAGACTGAAGTTGCCCAGATAATCCCGAGCAAACGGGTTTTGGACACGATTGGCGTGCAGCTCGTACACTGCTTTGCGCTCCTGGTCGGTGACCGTTAACTGGTAGCGATCACCATAACGGGTTGGCTTCAGTGGAAAACGGTCCAGCAACCGGAACAGCGCCCAAACACCCCCCACCTGATCACGGAACTGCACACCGTAATGATCCTCGAATACATAGCGAATGGCGTTCTGGCTACCCTGGGTGGGCCACGACAACTCGTTACGACGGGCCGGTCCATGCCGGTATTCAAGTCGCTCTCCCAGCATGTTCAGCTCGAAGCGATTGATGTTGGCATCAAGGTAGGTGGCCCTGATTTTGAAGCTGACCTGTGGTGCATCACTGTCGAGGAAGAATACGTCTCGGATCTGGTTGGCCTGCTCGAATCTGGCCAACGTTCGCTTGCTCAATGCCAGCCCCTGGCCGTCCACTGCCACCATGCGCCAGGGTGAACGCCGGGTGTCCACAAACGGAGCCAGGTAACCCTCAAAAAACTGCTGCTCAATCCCGCCCGGCTTGAAGAACTCGGAAAAATCCGCCAGGGTTACCTCGACCTCGGCCTGTTTGTCCAGCGGATAGCGCCCGGCAAGACTGCGCTGGTAAAACGGCCTCACCATCCCGTCGTACTCGGCAGCGATATGAGCGCGGGCCGCACCCAGCGTATGGCCCCAGGCGCGGTCCGTGAGCGCCTGAACCCACTGTTTAACGGGTTCCGGCAGATGCCTTGCCTCCACTTTGAGACGGCCGATGGGATCAGAGCGTCCGTTCTGCATACGCGCCACGGCAGCATCAAACGCACCCTGGGAGGTTGAGCCCGAACTGGTAATCCCTTCCAGATAAAACTGCAACTCTGTCAGCGCGGAGGTAACCCGGTCGAAGGGGGCCGCTTGTCCATTACGGGACAACATCAAATCATGCAGCGGTTCAAATCGGTTATCCACCAGTGTCGCCGGGTTTTCCGGTAGCTGCATCATGCGGCTGCGACCGGCCATGCTCGCTATACGGCCCAGCTTTCCGGCTTTGGGACTGGCCAGGCGCGCCAACTTGCCGGCGCCTTCCACGTTGTCGACGATGGCGCCGGGATCAATCAATGGCTTGGATAACTGGGTATGCACCACCACCTCATCCAGCACACGGCGCAGTGGCGAGCTGCCACCCAGCATTTCATTGAGCAGTCGGACATGTTCATCCAGAGATGCTGACGATTGCAGACGCAGGCTGCTGACGGCGGATTGCCAGTGGTCGATGTAATCATCCAGATAACGCTTTTCGATTTCAGCCTGAATGTTGGCGAGATCCAGATCACTCATGTCCTGATTGCGGTTACCCACCACCCAACTGTCATCCGCCAATTCTTCCATGATATTGGCCTGCTGGGGTTTGAAAAAATCATGATAGCCTTCGGCCGTATAGAACCAGGGAATGGATTGAAACTCACCGGCAAACACGTAATGCACATCGTGCCCGATCTGGGTATCGAAGCGGTAATTCATCGGCTCCTGCTGGCGGGCCTTGTCCTGCAGGGAAGCGTAAATCTGCTGCGCCAACGGCACCTGCCGCAACACCCGCCGTGTTTGTTCCACCAGCTCGGTATCGGATGCCAACGCCGGCCATTCCATTGCCAGTAACTGGGTCAGGTGTTGATTCAACGCCTCCTGTTTTTCCGGTTGATCTGCATGGCGATTACGCCAGTCCGCCCGCAGCCAGGTTTCCACATACTGCTTGTCCAGGCGTTCCGGCAGGCTAAGCATGAGATAGGCTTTCAGGGCATGATGCAGGTATTCCGGCAAATCCCGGTTCTGCTGCAATTGACTGGCCATCTGGTTCTGCAGTGCGGACAGGAATTCCTGTACCAGCGCGGTGCGATATTCCGCTGCGGCGGCACTGCTGACCGCATTGCCCTGGTACAACCCGGCACCGATCTCCCAACTGTCTTTGGGCGGCTGATACACGTCTCTTAATGCCAGCAGCGGCTGCAGGGTGGTCACCACCTGCTCGGGCCCGGCCCGCTCATTGATCAGGCTCCGCTGTTGCTCATACTGTTGCAAGTGTGTCTCGACGTTGTTGAGCCTGGATTCATTCAACCCATAACTGGTCGACCATACCACAGTGGTGGCTGTAGCCCCGGCCAGCGTGGCGCCGTATCCCAGGTTGCGCGCCCATCTGAGTTTGCTTTCATAGCGACGGTTGGCGCCGGCCAGCTCCGACTCAGGAAACACGACATTCTGAAACAGACTGTTGAGAAAATAACTTTTCCCCTGGGCAGGCGCACCCAGCAACGCCTCCTGACTGAACCCCATCTGCCCCGCCATGCTCTGCATGATACGCTGCATACCGGCACCCTCCTGGGTGCCACTGGTAAAATACACGCCCCGCAGCAAATAGTGATCGTGAAACCGGGATTCGCTGAAAGTACGGCCAACAAACTCGGAAAAGGCAAGCTTCAGCCGCTCGAACTGGGCGGGAAACGCCAGTATTTCCGCACGCCGGCGGAAATCCCGTTCAAAATGAAATTTGCTCAACACCCCATCGTGCAGGCGCTTGCTTAACAGGTCGTATTCTGCATCGAACAACTGCTGATAGGTCTGCTGTGGTTGCAGCTTATCCGGAAACGTCATCCCCCACACCTGCGCACGTTCCTCTTTACCCATCATGTCAAAATACGGGTTAAAACCAGGGACCAAATCGCTCTTTGTGATCAACAGATACACCGGGAAATTAACCCCAAGCTGGTCTTTCAGTTCTTGCAGACGGGCCCGCACCGCGTTGACGTTTGCCACCCGTT
This sequence comes from Ketobacter sp. GenoA1, assembly GCF_003671475.1. Classification (NCBI taxonomy): domain Bacteria; kingdom Pseudomonadati; phylum Pseudomonadota; class Gammaproteobacteria; order Pseudomonadales; family Ketobacteraceae; genus Ketobacter; species Ketobacter sp. GenoA1. The sequence goes on from NZ_RCHM01000029.1 coordinate 35,013, forward strand.
CAGTTTCACTTTTGTGCACCAGTTCATCCACGCTGATGGCCACCAGCACCCCATTGATGGGGCGTCGCCGACGATACTTTTTCAACAGGCCGAGAAAGCCTTTCCAGGCGGCCGCATCGGCACTGGCATGACTGTCCTGGGTGGTATAACGACCCGCGGTATCGATCATCACGGCTTGATCCGTGAACCACCAATCGCAATGCCGGGTACCGCCAACGCCCTGAATAGCACCCCGGCCGAACTGGGATTCCAACGGAAAATCCAAGCCGGAGTTCACCAATGCAGTGGTTTTTCCGGTGCCGGGCGGGCCGATAATGATGTACCAGGGCAGATCATAAAGATAATGCCTGCTGTAACGGCTGTTACTGCCGCTACTGCGGCGCAAGGTTTCCATGGCATCCTTGAAACGGGAATTCAGCAACGCCACTTCACTGGATTGAGAGTTGAATTGAGGGTCGGATTGATCACCTTTATTGTCGTTCTGTAAATCCACCGCCAGTTTTTCGTGCCCGGCTTTGGCCTGCATGGTCAGACGCAGATTACTAAGGCCCCATGCCAACACCAACAGCATGATGATCAGCAGGCGCACAACGTCACTTTCCAGGAATTTTTTATCGGCAATGGCGATGTAGGGGCCGCCAAACCAGATCAGAATGGACAGCGCCAGAACGCCAATCAGGGTAATCACCCACTTCTGTTTCAGCATGACTCGTTAACCTTTGATCATCGATTTGTTTCGCTCTCCAGTGGGCGCTCCAGCCGAGAGATCAACGCATCACTGCGTTCATTGAGCAGGTAGGAAAAACCGGAGAACGTGCCCAGCATGAGCACACCCACCACCGCCACCACCACCCACAACGGCAGATAACGTGACAAGGGGTTGCGGCGCTGGGTCACCCGCTGCCAGTGTGGAGACAGATCCCGCTCCGGCTCACCTTTTTGCAGGCGGATCAAATGGAAAAGGTTATCGCGCAACCCTTCCAGTTGCGCAAAACCACGGGGATCAAGACGGAACTTGCCTTCAAATCCCAAGCCCAGGCACACGTACATCAATTCCAGCAAATGCAAATTTTTGGCCGGGGATTGCTGCAGAAATTCCAGCAACTGAAAAAAGCGTTCCCCGCCGCCGGTCTCGCCGTGAAACTGGCTTAACAAGGATTGCTTGCTCCACCGGCCACTGCCCCAGGGGGTCTTGTTAACCAGTTCATCCACCACAGTGCACAGCACATAGCGGGCATAAAAACGGGTTTCTTCACTGACTTCCTGCTGCAGCAATTGCTGCTCGAACCGCTGTATCTGCTGTACACAGCTATCGCGATAGGACATCACATCCTGTTGCGCCTCGGTTTGATTCGCCAACAAAGAGATGCGCTCCAGCAATCCGGCGCCCGCGGCCAATAGCGGATTGTCCAGCGATTTTGCTGCGGGGCTGTATCCCCAACCGGCGGCGGCATCGACACCGGGTTGAAAAAAAGCGGCTGGATGCGCGCCAACCGCGCCGGCACTCTCCGGCTCCGCCATCGGCCGCAGCGGTGGTGGCGGCGCTTTGGGGCGCCCACCGGGATTGGGCCGGGCAAAGCCACCGGCAATGGGGCTGGAGGTATGCGTTTCGCCGTCCGCATTGCGAATTTGAATCAGGGTTTTGTCTTCAGCACTCATACAATTGGCATGTCCCTTGTTTTAATACCCGGTGTTTTAACACCTGGTTTCACCCCGCTAGCCCTTCACTGCCCACAATTCCAGCTCCAAACCGGGAATATCGCCGGAGAAGTGAAACGCAATACCGCCGGATTTTTTCAGTTGCGCCCAGTGTTCCGGGGTCTTCTCCAACAGGAAATAGCAACCGCCCGCAGCGTAGGGAACCTGCCGTGGCGCCACCGGCTGGGGAACCAGGCTGATGCCCGGCAGTTGCAGGTTCACCAGCTCGCGCAATTGCTCCACACCACCGGCTTTGACCGAGCCGGGCAAGCTGGTACGAACGCGCTCCGGGCTCCACTCCGATTTAACCACCAGATAAAACTGGGCCTGGTCCAACAGGGCGCGATCCTGAATGGGTGCCACCCGCACCCCAAAACGACGTTCCTGCAACGGCAGTGCAATGGCGGTCTGCTCAAACACCAGGCTCAGGGACTGACGCACTTCACCCATCAGCCGATTGAAACAATCACTGAGATTACGGTGATCATAGGGCGGTTCCGGCTGGGACCGCTTTGATTCCGCAGTAAAGGTGGACAGTTCCCCGTGCAGCATCACCAACTGCTGATAGAGCGACTCGGGATGCAGGTGTTGTAACTGATCCAGGTGCCGCAGCCCGGACTGATAACGGTTCACCATCTGCAACAGCATGAAGTCTGCGATGTCCGTGGAGCCACGGTGGCCAGAGCCCGCCGCCAGGCGTGAGGCAATGGCCTCGGCGCGGTGTGACAGCAGATTCAGGGTTTCTTTCAGGAAATAGGTCAGACGTTGTGACACGGCCAGGGTCAGGCACGGAGGGATATACTGCTCATCCAGTTCGATGCGCCCATCCGCGAAGCTTTCCTTGATGCGTGCAACGGCAATGCCGGTGTAATCGGCGGTTAACTCCCCCTCCTGCATGAGTTTCAGGCGCGGCTGGGCGGTACTGATATTGACAGTTTTACTGCTGCCCAGATTACAATCCTGGATGTCTTGCGTCGCGCTTACCCAACGGGTCAGGCTGTTCTCGTCTTCCATTGGGGCGGTTTCATCCGCCCCCAGCAACACCACCGGCAGGGCCAGGTAAACCAGTCTGTTCTGCGTGCCTGGTTGCACCTCCATCAACAACCGCTGCGCACCACTGTTAACGGAAAACACCGTACCATCAGGGAAAATGCCATCGGCCATGGTCAAGGCAAAGGCCCCTTGCTGCAGCAGCTGCCCGTCGATTTGCAACTGCCGCAACCCCCAACCCAATGGATTGAGCATCTGGGTTCGGGTGCGAAATTGCTGATCCAGAAAGCGATCGTACTGCTGCAGGTGTTGAGGGCGTAACAGCATGCCCTCACTCCAAACAACCTTGTCATAAGATGACATGGAGCCACATCTCCCTAAACATGGGTTTATTGCTTAGAGAGACATGGCCGGGACAAAAATCCGGGCTTTTGTGTGCAGAAAACTACACTATTTTTAGCGGGGAGTGGCCAACTCGATGCCGCGCTGGTTCAGCAGCACCGTCAGCTCATTTTTCTCTTTGATGGCCAGGGGCAGCACCAGGCGCCAATTGGCTTTTTCCAGCTGCCGGTAGGCCGCCAGAACCCCCACGTAATTGGACTCCGGTTTCAAGGCAAACTTCAGATCCTGAACATCCCCGGGCTTGAACTCAAATTCCTCGGTGGCCACCAGGTCTGAACCCAGGGTCTGGGCCTCATTCTGATACAAGGCGAAAAACTCCGCGCTTTCAAACACCGAGGGTGATTTCAGCTCCACCACGCGCACCACAACCGGCGATGGCCGGCCATTGTCATCGGGATTGACATCCCCGCCGGCCACAATACGCATATCCACCTTGGTCAGGTCAGACATGAAATAAGCGCATCCCCCCACCCACAAAGACAGGGCGATGACCACAATCCTGATCCCCAACTGCATGCTGTTTCCTCTTCTTAACCGGATCAACGGTGTGTTAGCTGTTATGGTTTTCTGCTTTTTTTGAGTCTGGCTATCTGTTCGTCATAGGCGCGGGCAAACGGCTCGGCGAACAGGCTGGCGAAGATATCATCTTCTGCCAACAAATCATGGTGCAGCTCCTTGAAGGATTCCCAGTAACGGGCGTTCTTGGAGCCGATGCCCAATCCCCCGCTGCGTGCCTTGTCGAATCGCTTCTCCAGTTCCTGGGGAGACAAGGTATCCATCAGCTCCAGAAAGGCACCCTGCATACCGGCCATCATGGCCAGTTGATGCTCCTGAAAATCATCAAAACACTCGGCTAAAGCACGGTCCATGGTCATGAAAGATCCCGGATCTTCCGTCAGCATGTGCTTGACGGCCTGCTCGCCGTTGGCGGACAGTTTAATGGGATTGTTGTCCTTCATGTTCACCAGGGTCATGTCCAGGCGGAACTCGTTTTTCATACTGGCACGGGCCTGCGACGCACTCACCAGGCCCCGCATACACAGCCGCAACAGCAGACCGGCCCGGCGTAAAAAATCCACCCCGCCGGCGGCCTCCACTTCGGACAAACTGACACCCAGGCCTTCGGCAAAGGCACGCAAAGGAGCCTCACGATCTTCACGCCGATCCTGGGTCAAAGGCGCGATGGCGGTCTCCATATTGCCTTCTTCCCACTCCGGCAGGGGTGGAATCGAGGCTTTGCCCGGCAAAGGCTCTTCCACGGAAGCCGGTGGCCTGGAGACGGGTTCGTCCCACCAGTTTTCCGGTAGTTCTGCCACGGTGGGTGAACGCGGTGACGGTGCATCGGGTTGCACATTGGGCGGCTGAAACGGTTCCTTTTCCGCAGCCACATCGTCCGGCATGGAATGGGATTGCCGATGCCAGCCCTGCGGGGCGCCGGCCTTGGCTTTGGCCTGCTCAGCGGCCCACTGATCCACTTGCGCCATCGGATTATTGCCTGCTGCGGCCGGCCTGCCACCCACCGGGGGCCTGGGAATCTGCACTGCCGCCGGCGGCGGTGCCTGCTCCGCCTCCATATTGACCTGAATCTGAAAATGAATCTGCCCCATCAACAGGCGATCCCCGTCATTGATGGGCGTGGCGCGATTCTTTTCCAACGCCTCCACACCGTTCAGATAGATCCCATTGGTGCTGATATCTGTGATGAAAAACTGACCTGATTCGCAGGAAATAATGGCATGGCGGCCGGACATATGGCGTGTTTGATCAGGAATCACCCAATCACACTCGGACGAGCGGCCAATCACTCCCCCGGCCGGGTAGAACACATGACGGGCTTTTGCGCCCATCAGGTGTTTCTCCGTACTCACCACTTCCAGAACTAGTTCCATTCTCTAACTGCCTAACTTTTCAGCCATCTTGATGTATTTCAGCATAGTCTAAACGCTCAACCCCGGTTTGGCCGGAATTTTTACTCGTTATCCGTCTTTATATAAGCAACCAATTATTCAACACCAACCGCCCACCGGACTCAAGCCAGCCGACCTATGACAACATCCCCCGCCAATTCAAGCCGCCTCAGCATTGCAATACAGGGAATCCAGGACAGCTTTCGTCTCACCTCTCTGGAGGGGGCCTGCGCCGTTGGTGACCTGTACCAATATGACATTTGCTGCGCAAGTAAAAGCCGAAAAATCGATCTGCAGACACTCCTGAACCACGCCGTACTGATCACCCTCCATGATCTGACCGGTGGCGGCAAACCGCGGTTTTTGCGGGGCATCATCAGTGCGGCCAGTTACCTTAACCACGGCCGTGAATACAGCGAATACCGGCTGCAAGTGGTGCCTGCCCTCTGGATATGCACACAAAAGCGCAACATGCGCATTTTCCAGGATCAATCGCCCAACCAGATCATTGCCTGCATTCTGAAAGAGCACGGCATCAGCGGCGATCTGTTCGACGATCGCACCACAGCCGCACCGAAGCGGGCCTACTGCACGCAATACGGGGAATCGGACTACGACTTCATCAGCCGTCTTATGGCGGAAGAAGGCTGGCATTACCATTACCAAAACACCGCCCATCAACAGATTCTGATCATGGCCGACAGTAACACCGCTTTTCAGGTTAAGGCCGGAACCGAATCCCTGCGCTTCGAACAGGAAACCAGCCGCCCGCAGGATGAGGAATGTGTACATTGGTTGGTCGGTCGACACAGCGTCACCGTGGACGCCATTCGGCTCGGCGACTACAACCATGAGAAACCGGCCCTCTCCCTGCAGGAGATCAGTGCAGGCCAACAACCTCAACGGGAACACTACCAGTTCCCCGGACAGTTCACAGCACCTGAACGTGGCCACCACCTGAGCCAACGTTACCTGGAGCAACGTCAGCAACAGAGCCGGATCGTTGAGATGGAAACCCATTCCATCCACTGTGAAGCGGGGCAAACCATGATGCTGACCCACCACCCCAACCCTGAATTCAATCAACGCTACCTGATCATCCACAGCCAGATCATCGCTGAGCAACCGCAATCGCTGGATTCCGGTGCCAGCAATAAACCCGCCCGTTGCATCAGCCGCCTGCAGTGTATTCCCTACGCCAAGGCCTTTCGTATGCTGTGTTCGTTCAACCGCCCGCTGGTACCCGGCCCCCATAACGCCATCGTCACCGGCCCGGCGGGTGAAGAAATCTACACAGACCAGCAAGGGCGCATCAAAGTACAGTTCTATTGGGATCGGGAAGGCCAGGGTAACGAAAAAACCAGCTGCTGGCTGCGGGTCAATCAACCCATTGCCGGACTGCAATGGGGCGGGCTGGCGCTCCCCAGAATCGGGCAGGAGGTCATCGTGGAGTTTGAGCACGGCGATCCCGATCGACCGGTGATGACCGGCCGGGTCTACAACGCCCAGAATAAACCACCCCTTGTACTGCCCGATCACAAAACCCGCTCAATCTTGAAAAGCCTGTCCAGCCCTGGCGGTGGAGGTTTTCACGAATTGCGGGTGGAGGATAAAAAAGGCGCTGAACAAATCTTACTGCGTTCAGAAAAGGATCTGGATCTACGGGTAATCCAGGATCTGAAATCCCAGGTAAACCACGATCAACACCTCACCGTAGGCAATCAAAACGCGCAGGAAATCGGCAAGGATCTTCACACCACCGTGGGGGGCAACCAAAACGACGCGGTGGGGCAACAGCTATCCATTACCGTGAGTCAGGATCTGCAACTGAAGGTATCCGGCGCCCATGTGATCGAAGCCGGTAACAACCTCCATATCAAAGCCGGCAGCAAGGCCATCCTGCAGGGCGGCATGAGCCTTTCCGTCAAAGGCGGCGCCGGTGTTATCACCCTGGATCCCTCCGGAGTCTCCATTTTGGGCCCCCTGGTGCGCATTAATGAAGGCGGCGGCGGTGGCTCCGCCCAGGCCGCCAACCCGACCCAACCGGGGTTGCCGGCGGAAGCGGATAACGATGCGCCCGGTGCCAAACTGCGCGCTGCCAGCGGCCCCACCATCCCCCTCCCTTCTACCATTGATTTTGATCGCGCCAGGGCCCAGCTGGCCGTGTTGCAGGAGGCCGACCGTTTGGGCGCACCGTTTGTGGAGGATTGCCCGGAGTGTGCACTGGCGGCCCAGCAGGGGGCTGCGGTGTTAGGAATCGCAACCATCCCTGGCGAAAACGCCGTAATGGAGGAAGAGGAAAACTGGGTTGATCTTTATTACAGCCACGCAGACGGACATGGTGTGGCTGGCGCAGGCTATACCATCTATGACACAACCACGAACGAGGTGATCCAACGCGGTACATTGGATGATACCGGTTGTTCCAAGGTCGCACTGCCCCTGAACAAAACCAATATCCGGGTGGAATACCACAGTGATCCTGCGCCAGCCACCGAAATCGAGCCCACCACCACCCAACAGGTAACAGCACCGGATGGATGGGTACAACGTATGATGCAGGCCAAAGGTGAGGAATCCGGTAGTGACTGAGGCGGCAACCGAAACGGAAGAAAGTACCCTGGATTGGATTTGGGGCGCCATTCAGGGCGACTTCAACAAAAATCCTACTATAGGACAGATCATTACCAACGCTGCTATTACTGCTATCCCACTGGTTGACCAAGTGGCTGATGGCCGTGATCTTGTGGCCAATCTAAAAGCATTGATTTGGGATAAGCGCTACAACGAAATGGCAGTTTGGGTCGGCCTGTTCTTTACCCTGATCGGCTTGATTCCCTCCCTGGGATCACTGCTGAAAGGAGTACTAAAACTGATTTACCGTGGTGCCAAACTGGACGATGTATTCAGGGCATTTAATGCGCTAGCCAAAGGCAATGCCTGGGAGTGGCTGAAAAAACTGAGAGCCGGAGAACTGCGACAACACGCAGATGAAGCCGCCCGAATGCTGAAACAGGTTTTCGATAACATCATAGCCACATTGAAAGAAGCCCTATCCTATGTTCCAAGCTGGGCGGATGATCTGTATAAAAACATCAGTGATTTGATCGCAGAGATGAGAGCAATTCGCGATCAAATTGACGAGATGTTCGGTAAAATCACCGCTGACCTTGAGGCCAAACTGGATGATCTGCTAAAGCAGCAGGCCGATAATAGTGTCGAGGGTAATTCCAGGCAGACGTTGATGATGAGGCAGGAGGCTGATGCCAACGCCAAACCACCACGCCGCCTGCCACCTTTACCAGAATCCATGGACGAAGTCATGAAACGCATGGATGACGCCACCCAAAAAGTTCAACAGGCACGGGCCAACGGCTCACCTCTGCCCCAATCCCCCTACACGCTGGACGACAAGCTGGCCATCGTGGAAGCCGGGTTGGAAGAAAAATACATTGTTCGCGTGATCAAATCGAGCCATGCCAAAGATAGTGGCAATATAGGCTGGGTAAACCCGGATACGGACCGTTCCAATTATTGGACTACAACCTATACACAACTGGAACATGCCGATAAAGACGCGGAGTTGATTGCCAAAGCGGTCGGTACGACTTACGATCCAAAGACAGACTACACACTGCTTGTGATCGATGCCGCGGCTGCTGCTAAACAGGGGGATATCACTACGTTTATCCCAACCTATGACAGGATTGGCGGATTAGCCAAGTCAGAGATGACCGATGTGGACCCTAAGTTGATTGATCAGGCGATGACGCCTGAGTATTCTGAGCGGTATGCGGAGTTGTTTGAACAGGCAGGCGAAACGGGAGCGGATTTATCCGATTCGGACAGTTTAGTGGATTTTGCCAAAAGCCAAGGGCTTTCTCCTAAGGAAACAGAGCTTCTAAAAGCTCGCCAGATAATCAATGACAAATATGGTGCCAACGAACAATTCCTAGGCATAGGTATAACCAAAGACGTGAACTCCCCAGACGGCCTTGGCACTGTGGAAACCTACAGCCTGGATAAAAAGCCGGGGCTACTGGGTGACCTGGAACAGTCAGGCGTTCTTAAGCGTGTCGGCTTAACCTCGTATTAAATGAATACAATGGATTAATACATGAAAGCATTTTCTGAAATCGATCCTGTTACTATCCAACAAAACCCTTTTGTGGTAGGCAGCCTTGTAGATAATCGAAAACCACAACGAACAATATACTTACTAATAGTTGAAGACTACGCTCTCATCGCCGTATGCAATTGGTTTACTAATTTAAAGACCAAGCAATCGAAATGGATTACTTACCAACTGGAAATGCCGAAATCCGGCATTCCTTGGATCGTCAACACTCTGAAAAATAAGTTCTTTAAACTTTCCCACGAAGGTGGATTGCCCGCTGACGTGCGCCACTATGAAGAAGTAGTAGATGGAGAAGAACTCGGAATCAGCAGAGCTATGTCATTAGGCAGTGGAGAGAATCGAGAGGCGGGCTACACGATTAAAACAATTTCCCGTCCCGAACCAGGAGAACAAATGGGAAAATATCTGAACTTTACCGATTCCTTTCTCTTCGAGCACGGCTTTTTCGATTTACTCAAAAACACTGCTGAAAAAATCCAAAAAGGTGAGCTGTAGAAGAATAAAAGCCTGGGCCGTGGTCAATTTTATCTGGGGAGATCCTGACACCCAACATCAACTTTAACGAATGAGTAACCCTAGTTTACTCCATTCTTGACCTTCAATCAGAACGCACCAAAAATGAACATTTTGATATCTCTTCACGTAATCAGGATGGCCAAGCTATCGTCACCTTTGTATTCTATGTACAATATTCTAGATGAATGCTTCATTACTCGATTTGCTTAACACTTTGATAACCTGCGCCACCAAGCGTCAGGTTTACGCTTTTTCTAGCTAATTGCATAAACTACTACACTAGCCAGCCATGGTAGTAAAAACAACAACCAAAAACCAATGTACCAAAGCAGCCCTTGAAAACCCCTTGTTTTTGTTAGCCAATAGAAAAGAGCAATAGGCCAGAACAAGTAAAAAACCAAACCCCAATCTAGATCGATATTTTCTTTATCTTTATTGTCCCTAACTGCCCATACAGCAACCAGTATGGTAAATACCATCGTCCATGAATTATAGGTTTCTTCTGAAAGATCATATCCATTCAGATTTAGGTAAACTGAAATCACTGTACCGCTAAGAGAGAAGATGACTAGCGATATAAGAATTACATTTCCGACGTTGAAATCTCTCAATTTATTATCTCATCAGAATATACTGCGTAGTTTTTTCTTTGATTAGCATGCTTTCTCTAAATTTCAACTCTAAACGCACCACATTGAGCTCGACTACGGCTTGTTATGTTTACAGTTTTAAACTGGCTAGACCTTCTGGAACTGGACCACCCATAAAAAAGCCGTTTTCAGATACGCCTATCCCTACACCAAAGCCAGACACCATTCCGCCACTAATTTTATTGGTTCCAATTCTAGTGAAATCCTTACCGAGCTCGCATTCTGGTAATTTTCCAGTCAAATCTCTAAATATTTTTCTCGGCGGTGAATAAAAGTAAGCCTGGACGTCGTTTTCATATATAACGAATCCATCTTCTTTTTCTGAGTATTCAATTTCATTCCACGGCTCATCTCCAACAATTTGTGGGACAGCCTTATCGCCACTTAGGTCCACAACAGAAAATGTGCCATCAGAATGAGATAAAATTGCTTTCTTTCCCCACAGCAAGGGTATCTTTACGCTGCTAAAACTAACTGATCCGATTCTAAAGTCCATATCTACTCACCAATTAATCTTCGGAGTTCAGATTCTAAAAACTGCCGCTTTGCGGACTTCATCTGACGATTCATTTCACTTCTTAATTCCTCTTGCTGCGTAAAGTTTCTATGGATTTGCACAACCCTATCAGCAATCTTTAGGTCCAATATTACAGGATCATCGCCAAGATACATCAAACTACCGTTTATTCGTGGTGGAAGTCCGTTAGCTTCATCCGTAACTAAGACAAACTTTTTTGTCATATTTCCGTTTGGTTCTCTCTTAGATCGATAGTCTACAACCCGGCTAATATTTTCTTCGGCAAAATCTATACCATATTCTTTCATTTGTTCGGAAAACAGGAATATATCTGTTACTAAGTTTTGAATGGGAACAGGACGACTGTCCAACCATTGATTGAGATCATCTTCCGTTTTTAGATTAACTATGCGAGCAGACTTTCCCTCTGTAGAATTAGCCCCGTTTTCAAATATTTTATCGTTAGAGACAATAACTATTGGCATTTCCGTTTGTGCTGAGACTGTCAAAAGCTGACTCCATATTATTCTATCTCTAAACTCCTCACCTTCAGGGTTTTTTGGTAGCGGAGGCAATCTAAAAGACGCTCGGCGTTCTGCCTCAAGATAATTTTCCATGTTTGGTTCAAGCAAATACACATCAGGAAAAGCATTCTTTATAATTCCGAAAACATCAATAGCATTTTCTTTCGGCTTTGGTTCAGGCGAAACATCAAACCCTTTGTCACGAAGAAAATCCCACGCCTGTTGAATATTGGTGGATTCATTAACAGCTAAATCCTCAACCCAGGCATTAAGTTCAAGTTGAACAGTTCTAGGTATTGCCACTGCATCGCCTCGCTCTATTGCCATTTGAAGCTGCACTCTAAACCTTTCCGGAATATCCCCTCCCAGATATTCCTTTGATCCAAGAGACCTCAAATAATTTGTATCAAAAACTATATGTGAAGACATTGTATCTCTCTAAATTATTCGAAGGTGACAACTGCTCGAATCGTGGTGTTCCCCACAAAAAGTAGACACTCTAACTATGCAGCCATAACAGCTGCTTCCTCATATTCAACGGGGCTTACCCCATCGTTTGCTGAGTGCCTTCTCTTACGGTTATAAAATATCTCGATATAGGCAAATATACCCGATCTAGCCTCATCTATCGTCCGGTAATTCTT
>NZ_RCHM01000003.1:0-728 GCF_003671475.1 Ketobacter sp. GenoA1
GTTATGCAAGGTCATATTTCATACATATAAGGAGACAACGATTATGAATATTCTAAGAAATTGGATGATGATTGGTTTAGTGGTGTTAAGTACAAATATATTCGCGCAGGGAGATAAAAATATTCAACAAATCGAATATCCGGATTCTAATTTTATAGAGCTAATACCCTCCGGTTTTAAATACGAGTTTGTTGAGGTTTCAAAAAATGGTAAAGAAACCACTCTCGAATCCACTACAGCCGCACCGAAGCTAATATTCGATTCATGGCACTATCAACAATGGAAAAAATTTAAGTTCCCTGGTGGCAATGAACATTACACAGCTTATTGGGCTCAGGTGCATTTAATCGATGCTTCAAATGGTGATGTCTTAAACTGGCATTTTATAGAAGCTAGAACCGCTGATAGTTGTTACGCGGATGGAAGCTCTTATAACTGGAGACATGAGACTAGAAGTGGCAGTCACATAAGTTTTGGATCAGGTTCCGGACTAAAAAGATCAACAGTAGATGGCTACCGACTAATGAGTACGTTTATTAAGTTTCGTCGTCAGGATGGCAGTGGATGGAACTGGAAGGTTAGGCCAGACTCATGTAAATAACAGTGGAATTTGCATAACAAATTGCTGCAAGGGACAAAGTTACGCTCCGCCAACATATGGTTCGCTCTGCTCACTTTACCATATGTTGCCTCCGCTCCACTTTGCCCCTGAGCAAGGCGTTAAATGG
>NZ_RCHM01000030.1:0-194477 GCF_003671475.1 Ketobacter sp. GenoA1
GCCGCAAGATCAACCAACATCCTAGAGAGGATACCATTCCAATAAAACCCATACTCACGACATCGCTTAATTGTGCTGAGCTTGGTAATCGTATGATCACAGCTACCAATACTCCAATTATCAATCCCCCTCCTAACATGGGCCATAATTTAATAAATTTAAATTTATACAGCAGCATAATGCCTGGAAGCCCAAACAAGACCATCGCTGACATTGAATAAAAATAGAAAAGTGGAAACAAACCGATGGCGGATAGAAATTCTATCCGCCAACTCACCAAAATGAGTAAAATCCCTAGCATTGCCGAAATGACAGGAGTAAAAAGAATTACAGTCAAAAGGGCTCTAACTCTTTGCATCCACATTCAGAAAGCATCCCACTCATCACTTGCCTGTGATCGAAGGCACTGCCCTGCTCGCTGGCACATTATTTTTAACGGAGTGATCCACCAGGAAGCGGGATAATGGTTTGTTGTTTGAGGGTTGGCACGGTGGAAGCCTGGCGCCTTGCGTTGCAGGTCTTTTTTGCAACGCATGTGATCAGGCGGATTTAGAACACTAAACGGGTATCTCGACTGCTGACCAACACTCTCACTAATTCTGCTCCGTTGTCTATCGGGCGGTAATACAACACATAACGATCTACCGGGAAGCTTTTCATGCCTTCGCCCAGTTCCGGGCGTTCCACACCCAGATCCGTTTCCGCCAGCTTCTGGGCTTTGTCATTCAACTTATCCAGGAAGCGGTCGGCATTCACTGGGCTGGCTTCAGCAATGTATAACCAGATCTCGATTAAGTCTGCTTCGGCTTCCGGTGAGATGATCAGTTCCGGCATTAATCTCCGTTCCTTTTGTTCAGTAGCTGCCGCCCTCGAGCTTTGATCTGCTCCATATCCAGGGGCTTACCCTCGCCCCGCTCCAGGGAGTCCAAGCCCTGCTGGATGTCGGCTTTGAGGGCTTCCAGCTTCATGGCTTGCAGGCTGTCCCGCTCTTCCAGCAGGCGCAGGGCTTCGCGCACCACTTCACTCACGGAGTTGTACATGCCAGTGGCAACCTTTTGTTTTATATAGTTTTCCAGTTGAGGTGTCAGGGATACATTCATGCTCATCACCAGGGGTATTAGGGATTCAAACAGCCCTATAATAGCAATCTTTGCTAATTATTGTTATTCCCAGTCCTCCCCTTCCTGTTCCAGGGTATCCAGTACAGCCTGGACGCTGGGTTCGGCGGTTTCTTCTTCCCCCCACCCCGGATCACCCGCTTCATCCGCGCCGGATGGGTCAAGGTATGCACTTCTTTCAGCTTCTTGATGCTCACCTGGGTATAGATCTGGGTGGTGTCCATTCGGGCATGGCCCAACATCGCCTGGATAAAGCGGATATCCGCCCCGTTCTCCAGCATGTGGGTGGCCATGGAATGGCGGAACAGGTGGCAGGAGCCTTTCTTGCCGATATTCGTGGCGTTGATGTAATTGCGCACCAGGGCGGTTAACCGATTGGGGTGGAACAGTGTGCCCAGGTTGGTGAGGAACAGGGCCTGTTCGCTCTGGGCGGTGGCCAGCTCCGGGCGCACTTCGTTTAAGTATTTTTCAACCCAAGCCACGGCCCGTTCGCCAATGGGCAACATGCGATCCCGTTTGCCTTTGCCCTGGCGAACCATCAGGGTGCCTCGATCCAGATCAATGTCGTACAGACCCAGGTGGATGAGCTCTAATCGTCGTATACCGGTGCTGTAGAAGGTTTCGGTCACGGATGCCTAAAACCGCGGTGGTGCCGGTCTGGTTCAGTACTGTGGCCATTTCACTTTCGGTGAGGATGGCTTTTACCCAGTCTTGGTAATTCCAGTTCCGAGGCCGGGTTATACAGAATATGGTTTTCCTTGGTCAGCCATTTAAAAAAGGCTTTCACCGGCACCATGCGGGTGTGCTGGCTGTTGGCACTCAAGGGATCACCGTTCTTTTTACGGTGGTGATGCAGGTGCTTTTGATAACGCTCCAGAATCGGCTTGGTGACGTGCTGGGGCCGGATGACGGCCCGTTGGTAGCACCAGTCAATAAAGTAGCCCAAGTACTCCCTGCGGGTGCGTACGGTGTTGGGGGAATATTGTTTGACCGCCATCCACTCGAAGCAGCGTTCGGCATAAGCTGTTAACCCGTGCGGGTCGGCCACATAGCTGTGGTAAGTGCTGGCTTGGGATAGGTCACCGGCCTGACTCATGGCTTTGCACTGAGCGACTAACCCCCGACACCCCACCGACCTGGGGCCGACCTAACCCCGGCGGCACTTTGTTTTGCCCCGACCACTTCGCATCACACTGTAATGTTTCAGGGTCAATCAAGCCGGTTAAATGATGCTGACCGTGCATGGATTCCTGACTGAACAGCAGTTCATACACGAACGCCTGACCTCGACCACTGCGGTGTACCGGCACGTATTCCATGTCTTCCAGTCGCTTCATGTGAATTTTCAGTTGGGTATTGCCCCACCCGGTAAACGCTCTCACCTCTTTGCGAGTAAAACGGTAATCCGTTTGTTTCAACCGCGATGCACAATCACTTTAGCAAGTCACAAGACCCGACGCACGATTTCGCTTATGCGGGAACCGGGACATTCTGCTAGCGGGTTGTTCACTTTGGTTGCCCCAAGAGCCGCCGCACGGTATTTTCATCGGTTAATATTGCGAAAATATGCAAGCACGTAATGTTGTTCGATTTCAATCCAAAAAATCAAACTTGCTTTATCTTTTTCAAACGGAGCAATATTTTTATAAATCATCCCATTTAACAATGGATGGAATATTCCGTCCTCATTCAATGCTAATGAAACAAGCCCGAAATATTCATTAATATCTTCAATTATTACTTTTGTTAGATAATTCCATGCGCGTTCGTTTGGTACATGTTCTTTAGCCAAAAAGCCATTAAAAACCATGCTTTCTATATTCTTGAAAATTGAAACATGATCAGCTTCTTCGTACTTCAGCTTTTTTTCCGATATTTTCTGCCCAAACGTGTCAAGATCTTCTTTCTTCGAATAGAATCGCGCTCCAAAGGCATAGTTTGTACCACAAAGCCTTTGGAGCGCTTTCAAATATCCATGTAATTCGAACACATATTTTTCTGCATTCATAATGTTTTATTGGACCAGCAGTGAGCATTTCAGATACAGTACTGAACAAAATATTAATCTGATCAGTACGCCTTTTCCTTTCGAATTTATAGCCTACTTACAATCAGGCAATGCTGCCTCAAGGTTTCTCAGCGCATCTGTTAGCCTGTCTATTCTTTCCCAATGGCCAGGATCTCCTCCATTATTATCTTCACAATTCTGCTCCCTACCTTTAATGCGATTCTTCAAAGCAGTAATTGCCTCAATAAGAAGTTCACACGACTCTTCACCTGTAAGGTTTTCGCCTAGATTGAGGGCATCATTTTCATCCCCTTGATCATAGCCACCATATGGATCTGAATAGGTATCATCATCCCAGTCACCCCAATCTCCATCCCAACCACTAAGCTGAATATTTGTATTATTTATAGCTGCCAACAACGATAGTGCAAAAGCTGTTGTAGTGGTCAATCCAAGTGCCGGAGCAAACAGGAGAAAGAAAAACTGCCCATCCGGATCGTAAGCCATAAGGGGGTTCTGACCCGCATACCCGTAGGTATTAATCCCGCCCTCTAACCCAATCGGATCAGGTGTGATGTATCGTCCGCCTACGTGCGATCCTACCTACAATCGGTCACAACCCCAACGCCATCAATCACTTAAAGATCCTACACCCCGATGCTATTTCACTTTAGCAAGTCACAGGCCCCTACGCACGTTTTCGCTTATTTTTGCACTCGCAGGTAAGGTGTTGGGAATCACCAGTTCCGAGGCCGGATTGTACAGTAAATAGTTTTCCTGGGTCAGCCATTTAAAAAACTGTTTGATGCTGGTCAGGTAGTGGTTACGGCTGGTGGCTGACAGCGGTTCACCGTTGGCCTGGCGATAATAAAACAGGTGTTTTTGGTATTCCTCCAATATCGGCTTGGTGATGTCCGGGGCTGTTCCAATCCGCGCTCATCACACCAGCCAATAAAGGGCCGGATGTCGCTGTCACGGCGGTGCAGTCTAATTAAACAGTCTTTTTCCAGTTTGTGGTGTAAGCCCTGCAAGGTGCGTTTCTGGCGTTGAGCGGCGTGGATGGCTTGGGTTTGTTCCCGGCTTTCGTTCACCGACAGCACTACGCAACGGTTTAATAGCTCTTCGTCAATATCAATGGCCGTGGTGTTCATAAACAGCATCACTGGCCCTTCTACCTTGTATTCCTTGGTCACCAGATTGTCGGTAGTATCGTCCTTGCCGGTGCTGGCAATGGTCACTTCGCCTTCACTCTGCAACAGTTGCAGGTTATAGCTAGCGTTGCTCGCGCCTTCTTCTTCACTGATCGCCAGTATTTTGTTTTTTAAGTTGGTTTCACCCATGTAAAACAAGCTTTGGCCGGTCATGGCACTGTACTGCACCCGTTCTTCTTCCGGCATCAGGGCTAAGATAGCGTCCATCAAATTGCTTTTACCGGCGGCACTGCTGCTTTGGATCATCACCGCCAGCGGCTTTTCTAATTTACGGGATACACAGGCCAGATAGCCGGTTAACTTGTTGGTTTCCTCGCCCACCACTCCGGCGTTGGTAAAGTCCGACAGAACGCGGGTAAACAGATCGGGATCGTGCAACAGTTCTAGCGCGGCTTTACGGTCTTCCGGTACCAGGGCTGTGGATTGCTGGTCGTCGTCATCGGTGTGCTGTTGGCTTTGCTGTTCTTCCAGCGTCAACAACACTTTGCCCAGGTCTTTTTTAAGCACCTCATCTTTAACACCCAGCTCCACACTGGCCTGGTTGATAAACACTTGACGCTGTTTGCTGCTGTAGAGATCCAGCTTATCCATGTGGAACAGTTCATCCCGCTTCACCAGCAACTGGATTTTTAGCTGATCGTAGCCGGTGTTTTTATCCAGGCCACGTATTCGGTAAAGCCGATCACTCAAGGTAATAAATAATTCGTTATCACCATGCTGAACCGAGATACCCGACGAAGGTAACTTTGGCACCGGCGTGGCATTTTCATTAAGCTGTTTTTCTGGCGGTAGCTCACTGGCAGCCGTAATACTGATTTTTTCTTCGTTGGGTACCATTTCCGGTGGCTTAGCAGCTGGAGCAGCTAAAGAAGGAAGCGCTTCCTGTATCTCTGCATCTTCAGCCACGGTGGTAATCTTCGGGGCTTGCCCTGATCCCATCCATTCCTCTTTGCGAATCACCAGCGCCAGACTTTTCTGTGGCGGCGTCATTTTTAACGCATATTCATTTGCATCCATACCCTTGGGGAACAGGATTCTAAAGCAATCATTACCCTGCTGGTTTAACCGCTTCGCTACTTCCACAGCGGCTTTATTCCTGCCTCATCCCGGTCATAAGCAATCAATACGCGCTTAATCTTGTTGGTCAGTAACACTTGTAGAAGCTCGTCGGTAAAACCGTTAATGCCGTAACTCGTGGTCACATGCCGGAAGCCCCAGCGCCAGAAGGTTAAAGCATCGATCAACAATTCGCACAGGATCACTTCGTCCGTGTTGTTTAGACCGACTTCTTTGAACACCCCGGCATGAGGCCCAGGTAAATAGGTGTGCTTGGGCGTTCCGGGGCGCAGGTTATCCAACAGCTTGCGACCATAGACTTCATGAATCACACCATTGGCATCCTGTACTGGAATCACCAGTGAGCCGTTAAAGCGTCCCGGCCCGTGTCTCGATACAGGCCAATACGCTGTAACTCCTCCCGGATGGCTTTGCCGGGTTTTCGGTTTTTTGTGGCAGACGTAACCCCAGGGTACGGTTGGCATAGCCCAGCTCAAACGGATTGATCAGCTCCGCATCGTCCAGATCGCGTTTTTTTAGATAAGCCTGCGCCTCGACTTCCTGCTTCAAGGTCTGGTGGTAATACTCAATCACCTGGCGCAGCATGGCTTGGTCGTCGGCGTTTTCTGAGACTGGGGTTTCCAGCTTGGGCACGGTGTTGGTTTTTACCACCGTATCAGCGGCTAAAGAGGAAGGATCATTGCGCAGCAATTCCACCACGTGCCGGAAGCTAACCCCCCTGGATTTTCATTACCCAGTCGATCACACTGCCCCCTGTACCGCAGGCCCCCAGGCAGTGCCACAGGTTGGATTCGGGACTGATCACCAGGGATGGCGTGCGGTCATCGTGGAAGGGGCACCGACCCAAATAATCTTTGGCGTGCTTGTTCAGCACCACCCCAGAACCTTCCACCAGTCGCACCAGGGAGATGTCCGTTTTCAGGCGGGTTAATTCGTCGTCGGGGATGCGTGCCATATAAGAACGCTATCAAGTAGACTAAACTAGCTTTTAATTATATCATTAATGCTACCTTTGACACCCCATGTATGAAACGGGGATTATGATGCAGCTTTCCCAACTGCGGTTATTACAGCTTATGGATTTCCCCCAACGCCTGGCCACACTCCGCAAGGAGAAGGGCTTTACTCAGCAAACCCTGGCCGATGAGATTGGTCTGCATATCTCACAGCTCAAGCGCTATGAGGCCGGCACGTCCCAGCCTACCCTGGAGGTCTTGCGCAATCTCGCTATTGCGCTTAGCGTGAGCGCAGATGTGCTGCTTTTTGACAAGGAGGAACGGGGGCCGGATGAGGATCTGCGCTTGCAGTTTGAGGCGGTGCAGCAGTTCACCCCGGAAGAGAAGCAGGTGGCTAAAACGGTATTGGAGGGCTTGATCCTCAAGCACGATGCCACTCGATTTAATCGGGTTTCCTAGCCGCTAAAGGGTAATAAATGCAATATAATTACGAATGGGATAGGCTCAAGGCCAAGCTCAATTTGAGCAAGCACGGGGTGGATTTTAAAGAAGCCTGCAAGGTGTTCGATGATCCCATGGCCATCACGTTGTTTGACGATGAGGAATCCACCCCGGAAGAAGACCGTTGGGTGACCATCGGACAAGCCCAAGGCCATTATTATCTGGTGGTGGCACATACCTTTCGCAACCCCACCGAAGACGCCGTGACCATCCGCCTGATCTCAGCGCGACCGGCCACAAAGCACGAGATTCGACAGTACGAGCAAGGGTGATTTTATGCGTGACGAATACGATTTTTCCAAAGGTGAACGGGGTAAGTTTTATAACCCCAATGCCAAGCACAACATACCGGTTTATTTGGATTCCGAGGTGCTGGATTATTTTGTGGAAAAAGCCAAGGTTAAAGGCGTTGAGCTGGATGCCATGGTGAATGACTTGCTTAAAAAGGATATCGCACTGATAGAGGGAGTTAAATAACTCCCTCTTCAATACTGTGATTTTTAATGCCTCAGAATTGAATCCACGAATTAATTTCTTGGTATTGAATCCAACAAATGAAATATAACTGTAACTGAAAATGATAATGACCCTGCCAAAGAACAACCAACAATCAGAACTTCTCGCTCTAGAATCCTATATAAATTAAATACAATAAGAACTGACAAGATTACCGAGATTAATGCGCCAACAAAATTTAAACCAAATACAAAAGGCTCATAAAGTAAAGCTATCGCCTGTTGAACAAACATTCCTGTAAGCAATAAAGCACTCACTAATATAATAATAAAATCGACAATTCTCGTGGCTTGCAAAAAGCTAAAGGATATTAGCACTGACCCTGCTGCAATATAAAAATATAAACTATTGCTTCCCTCATACCAGAACACAGAAGACACAAAATCTTCAGCAATAAACCGAACACTCTGATTAACACTAAATAACCAAGGCAAAGCAACAAAAGAAGCGTTTGAAACCAAAAAAGCTCTATTTATCACAATCTTCACATTCCGACGCCATTTTCTGATCGATATTTTTATTTAATGTATCTTCTCCTAGATCCTTCCATTTATACCATGGCGGGTCTGTGTCTACGGAGAAATTAGTAAATCCATCAGCATATGAATACAATTGACCACTTGGAGATACTCCAGTTTTCGATATCGAACCAAGGGCAGTTTGACCCTGCGCATCACCGCCTTGCCCTCCACCTGTCACGGTAAATGTTTTCTTGTCGCCGTTCGGGCAAGAACATGTGCATTTATAAGTAAACTGCTTTCTACCATCTAAAACAGTTCCATTACCTCCACCAGTATTCGTATTTATACAACTGCATTGATACAGACCTAAAGGATCAATAAAAGAGATAGGATTCCCACCAACATAAGCATAGGTATTCAGCCCACCTGCTAGCCCAATGGGATCACTTTGAACGTATCGTCCGCCTGGTCGTCGTCAAAATTTCAGCAAGAAACATAGCCGCAAGATCAACCAACATCCTAGAGAGGATACCATTCCAATAAAACCCATACTCACGACATCGCTTAATTGTGCTGAGCTTGGTAATCGTATGATCACAGCTACCAATACTCCAATTATCAATCCCCCTCCTAACATGGGCCATAATTTAATAATTTTAAATTTATACAGCAGCATAATGCCTGGAAGCCCAAACAGGACCATCGCTAACATTGAATGGAAATAGAAAAGTGGAAACAAACCGATGGCGGATAGAAATTCTATCCGCCAACTCACCAAAGTGAGTAAAATCCCTAGCATTGCCGAAATGACAGGAGTAAAAAGAATTACAGTCAAAAGGGCTCTAAATGCTTTCATGAATTACTCTTTGCATCCACATTCAGAAAGCACCCCACTCATCTGATTGCCCCAATTTGTAAGTGCTCTCTCAACTGATGCAGCAAATTACTGCTTTCATTCAAGCCCGTGTGTGGACACAGGCCGAAGCCGCTACCCGTTGTGGCGTCACTCAGCCCAGGATTAATGATTTACTGCGGGGTCGGGTTTCCAAGTTCTTTTGGATGCGTTGGTGAAATTCGCTGCCGAGCTGGGGCAGCGAGTGACGGTTGAGATTGAGGCGGCGTGAGCCGCCTCATCGGTTACTGCTAGGTCATTCTTTGAGAGCTTCAGCTAACTCAGATTTAAGCTTAACAGCAGGTTTTACTAGCTTAATATCAATCAGCGACTCAAGATCTATCTGTTTCCCATATTCTTGGGATTCGCATCCACTAGATGCCTTTTCCCTCCAGAAGTTGGACGACTCTATATCCACTTCCTTTCCATAACCACCTTTCGCATAACAGATAGAAAGAAAATGGCTTGCACCATTGTCCCCTTCTTCCGCTGCCTCCTCAATTAGCATCATCGCTAACTCAGTATTTTTTGGAACGCCTCCGTCTCCCTTAAGAAACATACTTCCCGCATTCCATTTCGCATTAACGTATCCTTTCTTTAGAGCCTGGCAATACCAATAAAGGCCACCAAACTCATCCTTCTCCACAAAATTACCTGATGCCAGCTTGGCCCCTAAAATATTTTGCGCCTCTGGATCACCATCTTCAGCTAAACTTTGCTGAAAAAAAATCTCTTCCGCTTTCTCCGCGATTTTTTCTCTGCTTAATTTCATTTTTACCTCTGGGTTCTACCACTTCTAGGGCACCGAACAGGCTTCCCATTCTCGAAGCAAGGAGAATGTATTCCCATAACCCCAGCCCCCTATAGTGCTCGGGTGATTTTCGCAGTCATCAAATGTTTGCACATTACATCTTACGTATACCTTCCATCTACCACTTTTGTCTCTCCAGGGCCTATCGTTGACCGTGCTGTTAACATTGTTCACTGCCTGGTCTAGTTTATAGGCGAGAATCAATGTAAGACCAGATAGAATTGTTGTGCCTATAATATCTCCACCAGCAATTCCACCAACGGCTAAAAACCAGAAAAACTACCCTGTCGGGTCATAGGCCATTACCGGATTCTGACCAGCATACCCATAGGTATTAATCCCACCCTCCAACCCAATCGGATCTGATGTGATGTATCGTCTTAAAAGTATCAGTGAGCTGATGGTTGAACAGTTTCAGCCTGAGTGATTATTGTGAGTGAGGCAGATTGAGCTGCTTCACTCCATTGACTCAGCAGGACAATCAAAAGCTAAAGACCTGACCCCGTTTTCTCAGACCCCGCTATTCTCGTGCTGAGATAGATTTCAACGCTCTCACTGGACAAATTGGTGAATACAGCCGCCACACCGGGTGAGTGCTTGAATAATGTATAGAGGCAACTCCGCCCCTATTCATTAAATCAACGATCTGCACCCTTTATCTTTAGTCTATTCTGTACGCTTCATGTACAAGTTGTCGATCATATCTAATCGATAACTTGTACAACCTACATATTATTTAGTTCGTTAACCACGGATTCACACACATCAAAAGCACAAGTCTCACAAATGCGTACATTATTTAATCCCTCTACACAGAATAAATACTGCCCTTTACCGCGCTGACAAAATGAACAGTAGGGCGGTGTTGGGTGCGCATTTCTACTAAGCTCGCTAAGCTTTAGTTTTGCTTTCAAAAGCTCACTCTTAGCCCGCTGAAAATCTAACTCGCTATCAATGTCACTCATATTTTTTGCTTACTCGATTCAAGTCACAATGCTTCGGATCTTATCTGCTGTATATGTCGTCCAAAGATGGCGGCTCGGAATATGGCCCGCATTTTTTTTCAAATGCTGCTACCTGCGCTTTAAACCACACTCGTTGTAATGCCACATAACCCATCCTCTGGGGGTCACCTTTCGCTGCCTCCGCCATATTTTCAATAGCATGAAAAGCCTTATTAAGAGTTCTGCGCCATTGTTCACAGTCTGGTGGTTCGTCACCACCGCAATAATCTTCATCATTTGCAGCAGAATCACCCAAAAGATTAGAAAGATCATGGGCAGTTGCATATACCGCTCCAAGACCAAGCAACGACCAAACAAATATTTCAGCACCAGTAACACCTGTGCCCGCACCAGCAAGTAAAAACCAAAACCACTCACCGGTCGGGTCCAGAGCCATAATGGGATTCTGCCCAGCATACCCATAGGTATTAATCCCACCCTCAAGCCCAATCGGATCGGATGTGATGTACCGCCCTAGGCCGGGATGATAATACCGGTTCAAGTTATAATACAGCCCGGTCTCCGCATCGTAATATTGGCCCGGGAACCGAAACGGTTGCTCAACCAGGGCAATCTCCGGGTCCTCTTCTCCGAAGGGTGTTCGATTGCTCTTCCACACCACGTTGCGCTCAGCGTTGGTCACCAGTTCAGGTGTGTTCATATGATCCGTATGAACGTAATAGATGTCATCCGCTGTGGCAGAATTGGCCAGTAATCCCAGTGCCACTCCTATGCCGATAATGCCGCGTTTTAACACTTTACCCACGCCGAGTTGCTTATAGGCAGCCATACCCAATATTACACCAGCAATAATCAGTAATTGCGTCAAAACGGAGGCTTGAACAAAGGCGGCCAACGCAATAATGGGAAGCAGCAATACCCGTACCAGGGGTTTTAACCACTCATGTTGGTTGATAACCCTCACCAAATCCGGTGAATTAGCATAATAGTAGTGCACAAAAGCAGCACCCGGCTCATTTACCAGTAGATAGTCATCCCGGAAATCTCTCAGCACATGCAGATACTGGTGTTCGTAGCTACCGAACGCAGCGGTTGCAATGAAGCAGCCTGAACCGGCTTTCTTAATGGTGTTATTGGCCAGGTTGGGGTCCGTGGTGGAGCTGGTTACGCTGGCCGTCACCGTTTGACTGATATCCACATCAACCGCCGCGGTGATCGTTACCGACAGAATCGTGGTTGATCCGCTGTTCAGATCACCCAGTTCACAGTTAATGGTTTGGCCGGACTGGCTACAGCTACCCTGAGTCACCGTGAAGTTATCAATCGTTATATTGGCCGGCACGTCATTGGTCAGTTGAACGGCGGATGCCGAATCAGGGCCCAAATTTTCCACCGTGATGTCGTAGTTAACCACATTGCCACTGCGTTCACTGGCCAGTGACACGTTCAAGTCAGCCACAGGCTCACTCTGACCCACATCCACCTCCACAATGGAAAGCAACCGGTCTCCCAGATAGATGTATTCCTTGCTGATTCCCCCATCAATATCCGTTTCAGCGATTAACTTACTGGTTAACCCGTAGAGAAAATAGCGAGTGTCTGATCCAATGGTTTTGGAAACCCGCTCAGAGATCGCATTATAATCGTAACGAGCGATGGTATTGGCGCCCTGAAACACACGGGATAAGCGGCCACGTACGTCGTAGTCATAACCGTACTGCCCATCGTTGGTGATGTTGCCCACTTCATCGTAAACATAGGTGGCATTCTGACCGCCGGTGCCTGCCGCGCTCACCGCGTTCAGTCGATTTGAGTCATCCGCAATGGTGTAGGTTTCCGCATAATTCTCGCTCACGGGTGACGCTGCTGTGGCACGTAAAACCCGGTTGCCTACATCATCATAATCGTAGCTTTTTATGCCATACGGGCCAGCGGCTTCGATCAGCCTGATGTTGCCGTCGTAGTCAAAAGATTTACTGTTGTCTGCGTTTACAAGGTCCAGGATTTCAGACAATTCGTTATTGTCATTAAACCCATAATCCAGTGCCTGCAGGTCTGTGGTGCCATCCAGGGTTTGAATCACATCGGGTCGGTAGTGCAAATCATAGCTCTGAGCAAACGCCAAGCCGTTGCCATAGGTAAAGGCACTCACCGGTCCGAATGGCTGATAGTTCACGTTATCCGCCAGGACTATCCAACTGTCTGCGCTTGTTTTTCGCGTTCTGATGCGTTGAGTTCGCGACAGGGAATCTTGAATGTATTCTACTTCCCGGCCGCTCGGGTATATTATTTTGGTCATCGTACCCGCCAGGTCATACTCATATTGAACATTAAAGGATTGACCTCCTATTGTCCGAATATCCCGTACTATCTGGCCCAGATCGTTATAGATCCAACTGGTCTCAATGCCACTTGCTTCAACGATTCGGGTAAGCCGGCCTACCCCGGCATTGGGGAAACCGCTGGTGTTGGTTTCATCATAAAAATAGGTAATATTTTTTTCCGGGGCACTGGGAAAGGTAACCGTTTTGATGCGATTCAGTGCATCGTAGGTATAGTTGATCACCACACCGCGCGCATCGACTTTAGCAAGCAGATTCCCCGCCAAATCATAATCAGTATACTGAGTAATACCGGTATCGGGGCTGTTTAACTGGGTTAGAAAACCAAACCCGTTGTAATCGTAATCCGTGACGTTTTCATTGGCATCAGTAACCGTATCCACCTGGTCCAGATCATCGTACTGATAAACCGTTTCACCACCTTCACGATCCGTTACCGTCTGCAAACGATCAAGGCCATCAAAGCCCTGTACAACGTCAAGCAAATTATAATCCGTTATACGGGTGATATTACCGTTGCCATCGTAAGTGTAGGTTTCCAGTTCCTGGTCGTTGATTCCGAACTTCTTCAGGAGCCGGCCCAACTCGTCAAATGCAAAATTATGCTGTCGCACCAGTTCCCCGTTGCTGGCATGAATGCGCTCAACTTCACGATTACCCAGGGCATTCAGTTCGTACTCAACATACTGATTCAGATTGTTGGTGATACGGGTTAAGCGTTTCGCGTCATCGTACTCATAGTCCAGGCGTACGCCATTGGGTTGCACAATGCTTTGCACCAGGCCATTGGGATAATAAACGTAGTCTGTAATGACATCACCCAGCGCGCTTTTAACAGTAACGGTGTCCAACCAACCACGGGTAGTGTAGCGTAACTCGGTGACCACGTTATTCTCATCGATCATGGTCTGCGGCAGGCCTTCGGCATTGTGATCCTGGAACTGGGTTCGGTGTCCCAGCGCGTTGGTGGTCTGAATCAATAACCCCTGCTCATCAAATGTTTGCACTGTGGTGTCTGCGACATCGGTGCGGGGGCCATCGATGGTAATGGTTTCTACCTTCAGGTTTGCTGCATCATGATAGGTGTAACGGTAATCCCATTGACGTGTTGGATTCCCGGTGGTGAGTAAATCCGTTTGGGTAATCAGGTCAATCCGTTTATTGACGTAGTCGTAATCCGTTTGCCGGTGGCCTGCCACGGTAATGGTATCCGGCCGATACAAACTTTTAATCCAGGTACTGCTGATGGTTCTTCTCACCGGTTCCGGTGCGTTGGATGCTTCTATTCTTTGGGTTTCAAAGCCATCCGCATCAATATCGTAATCGGTAATGTTACCGGCGAAATCAGTGACCAGATCCTTATTACCATTACTGTCATAAGTAATACTGCTGTTGTAGCCCAGGCAATTGGGGCTGGGTTGCCCTTCCACACTGACCAGGCGGGTCATGGTATTCTCAGCACTGCCTATGGTGTTGAAATTGTAGATGGTTTCCTTACCCAATGCATTGCGGATGGTAACGGGTGAAAACGACAGTATCTCAAGTCGATCAGCACCACCGGCATGTTCTGAGACAATTGCCCGGCCCCGGCTATCATAGGTGAAGGTTGCATAACGGTTGCCCCGCTCATCGGTGATACCGGTCAGATGGGTTGGGTACAGCCGTTCGCTGGTGTCTCCGTCGCCATCCCTATCATTGACGTCTAGTTGACTGTCTTCATAATGATAACGAACACGGGGATTATCACTGGTGTTGGCGGGTGTTTCATCGGGATAGATCGCGTATTCAAGGTTCCCCAGGCCATCGTATTCATAACGAAAGACTTTATTGCCCGGAGCAGTAATCGATTGAATATGGTTGGTGCCATCGGCATAGTAGGTGTATACCAATGACCGATTAAACGAATCGGTGATGGTTTCAACTCGACCCTGGACGTCGTAACTGAAGATATGCTTTAAGCCTTGCGGGTTTTCCCGCCACATCAAACGCGATGTAAAAGACCCGTTGGCATTAAATTCAGCCAGATTCATGTAGTATATTTCTTTGCTGCCATCAACCAGCTTTAACTCCCAGAGCTCCTCACCCTGAGTATCGTTGTACATGGTCAACACTTCTTTGGTTTTGGCTTTATGTGGGATAGTGTCACCGGAGCCACTGCCCCAGCGGAAACGCAGCTCACTGCCATCAGGTCGACGTACAGTATATTGATCCACACCATTGTAGTTATTACTGTAAATTGTTGCCGTTTCAATGGAGTTCCAACCGTTGCCGAAATTGCCGGTTATATCGAACTTGCTGCTGCTGTAGAAGCGGGTGATTTCAAGCGGGTATTGGCCACCACCGCTGTAATCCGTGATGCTCTCGTGTTTGGTTCCGCTGGTAATATCGATGGGGTTTCCAACCGGACATTGGTCGGCACCAGCGCAAAATGATTCGCAGAAATTGGTAATGCCAATGGAGGGGCAGCCACCCAGATTCGCCGGCACGCCGCCAAAACACTCCCAAAAACAGCCGTAAAATCCGTTTGGATGATTGGGGCCAAATTCCAGACGTGAAGTATTACAATCCGCAGCAAACGAGATTTGACTGAAAAGCAGTAACGCGAACGCAATAATCTTGGGCATGAGACAAGCGCCGAACCGACTAGCCATGTTTATAGTCCTTTATCTGTTTTTATAGTGTCGTTTAATTGGCTGGCGTCATAAAGCTCAATACCAGACGGACAACACGATAAATAGCGTCGTTATAGTGGTCAGGAATCCGAAATAGATATGGCAAAATAGTTATCTATCAATAAATATTTTGCACTTCCCCCGGTTATCGGCTGGATGCTGGCTGTAGCATAAACAGAGTAATGGCATCCATGCCCGGCCCGCTGTAGGCGAGCAGAGGTTACACTACCGCAATTTTGTTGGCTGGATTGGGATATTTTTATTGAAAAGTGAAATGGTTCATATTTTTTATCCGATGGCGAACTTGAAGGTGGACGTCGTGTTAATTACTGACTGCAATTAACCAACCTATAAACATCCAATTAAGCACCTGTCCGTCACCGGCCCAGGATAAGCCGATTCTCTTGCACAACACGCGCCGTGAACTCTGCCACATCACAAGGGCGTCCCAGCAGGTAACCCTGCACGTAGTGACAGTTTCGTTTCCGCAAATAAGTAAGTTGCTCTTCGGTTTCCACCCCTTCCGCCACCACCTGAATATCCAATTTTTCGGCCATCGCCAGAATGGTTTCGATCAGGGTTTCACTGGTGGGATTAACACCGATACAACTGACAAAGGAACGGTCAATCTTCAGTTTGCTCACGGGGAAACGGGTCAGATAACTCAATGATGAATAGCCCGTGCCAAAATCATCAATGGATATGTCGATTCCCAGTTGCGCCAACTCACGCAGAACGCTTTCAGTGCGGGTGGATTCCGCGGTCAGCAAACGTTCGGTAATCTCCACAATAATTGGTACGGTGGCACTGGCGGAGCGCACCAGTTCGAGCCAGCGATCCAAAGCCTGATCCTTGGTTTGAAACAAGCGCGGGGATACGTTGACAGAAAGCGCTATGGGCTCGGCACGGTCGGCATTGATCCCTTGCAGCGCTGCCACGGCTTTTTCCATAATCATATAATCAACCTGATTAATCAGGCCGGTCTCCTCGGCGATTGGTACAAATTCCACCGGCGAGATCCAGCTGCCATCGGCACGCTGCCAACGGGCCAATGCTTCGCAGGCTGTGGTTTTGCCACTATGGGTAGTAATGATGGGCTGCAGGTGAAAGGTCAGTTCATCATCGAGGATGGCGGTCACCAACGCGTTATACAGATGATGGCGCTGTTCAGATTTGTGTTGCATCTCCTCGGTGTAGAAGTGCCAGCCGTTACGGCCGCTTTTCTTCACTTCATACATGGCCTGATCGGCGTTGATGATCAATTCCTCCGGCACCTTGGCATCAGCCGGGTACAAAGCAATGCCAATACTGGCACCACAATAGACCTCCACTCCCCGCACTGTGAATGCCTTACTGAGGGTGGCCACCAGGGTTTCTGCTATCTTGGCGGGTACGGTTTCATCTTCAAGATCGTTCAGAATCACCGTGAATTCGTCGCCACTGTGGCGGCTTACGGTATCGGAGGCGCGGATACACTGCTGGATTCTGTTGGCCGCTTCACACAGCACCAGATCGCCTTCCCGATGGCCATAGTTGTCATTGATGGTTTTGAAATTATCCAGATCCACAAACAACAGGGCGATGATTTTGTTGTTTCGCTGCGCCTGCGCCATGGCGGTTTGCAACCGATCATTGAACAAAACCCGATTGGGTAAATTAGTTAGCCCATCGTAGTTCGCCTGATGTTCTATCTTGGCATCAGCCAGTTTCTTTTCGGTGATGTCCTGGATTGCGCCGATGACTTCCCGATTACCCTGGTCATCTGTGACAGGATCAGCGATCAAACGCAACCAGGCCTTACGATTCTGCGATTGCAGTTCGAGGTCAATTTCTTTGCCCTGTTGCATCACCTCCCGCAAAGCCTGCGCCATGTCAATGCCCTGTGGCCGGCTGAACAAGTCTACAAACGATTCCAGTGACATCTCCGATTCCATCGAATTCAGCCCGAGCATCATTTGCGCCTGTTCTGATAGTTCATAGACCTGGCCTTTGTTATCCATGCGCCAACCACCCACTTTGGCCACGGTTTCCACCTCCCGCAGGAATTCCGCGGTCTGTCTAACCACTTTCTGGTAATGACGGCGGCTGCTCATGCGCTGGGTTTGGGTGAACAGCAGCAGCATGATCAGCACTCCCACCAGGGTAAATGCCAGGCGCAGGGCAACGATTCTGGCCGGAAGCGTTTCATCATGGGTTTCGGCCAGGGCGGCAATCTGCCAGGATCCTCCGCTGAAACTGATGGTCTGGGTCACCACACCCGCCGTATCAAACAACTCCCCCCGGCCATAAAAGACCTCACCGTCTTTTCCCATACCATCCTTACCCCGGATGGCGATCTTCAGATCCAGTGTTGGATCCAGCATTCCGGCTTCCCGATACACCGCGGCCACATCAACCGGCGCCGACACAATGCCCCACAACCGATGTTCACCCTGCTGGTTGAGAATGCGCACCGGGGCTCTGCCGATCAATGCGGTACCGCCCTGCACCAGATCAAGCGGGCCTGCCACCACCGGCTCATTGAATTCGATGGCGCGCCGAATCGCGGGCAACTGTTGGGCATTAAATCGGTAATTCAGGCCCAGCGCCGCTTCATTACCTGGTAAAGGATAGATGTATTTGATCACCAGATCTGGCGCCGCCGCCAGATTGATCAGTTGCGGATCAACTTTGAGCACGTTTTTCGCGTACTGACTGAACGCCTCCTGGGTCAGGTCCGGATTGGCGGCGATGAAGGCGGCAACCCCGGTCAGCTCTGTCAGATTACGGGAGATCGCCTGTTCCAGTCGGGAACGGATGGTGGACAGGGTTTCCAGTGTACGCAGTGATTGTTGTACATCGTTATCCCGCTGAATCCAGGTTTCCAATCCCTGTTCCACCAGCAGCAGTAACGCCAACACCGCGATCTGTAAACCATAGGCCGGTTTGCCGCGCACCAGGGCTGCGCCCAACAGGATGGCTGCCATCGCCACCACCCCAAGCAACCAGCTCATATCATGCCAGGGTTCCTGGCTGATAATGGGTTTTTTGAACAGCATCGACGCCGGGTCAAAGGGTTGCTCGATTTCTTCCAGGCGTTCCAGAATATCGTAGGTTCTCTGCCAACGCTTGATGTTCACATGTCCCAATTCAACCGCGGGATAGAAGGTGTATTGATCGATACTGTGCGCAAAGGCAAGGTTATAGGCTTTGAAATCTTCATAGCGATACAGGTAACGCGGCAATGTGGCTGAAATGCGATTGGCAATCTCCACCTTGTTGTCCAGCGCGTAGCGCCAGCCATCGAGCGTCGCGCGCCGGAAGCGCGCCACCAGTTCCGGTTGCCGGCGGGCAAGCTCGCCGCTGGTGTAAAGTGTATCGCCGTAAAACTGCACCCCATACTCAGTGGGATGCATCAGGTTCAGCGCCAGCCCCAGCTCACTGGCCCGGCTTTGCGCGGAAACGCTGTAGGTAACCAGCGCATCCGCTTTATCGTCCAGCAGGGTTTCCATGGTCAGGGGTTGATGGACAAAATTGACCCGGTTGGCGTCCACGCCGTTCATTAAGAACATGGCCCGGGCTTCCAGCATGGAATCGTCCACTTCCACCGCCGCCAGCCGCAACTGAGCGGTCTGTTCAATGTTCTGCAACGGGGTCGAGTCCAGGCTCACCAATGCCACCGGGGATCGCTGGAAGATGGGGGCCACCACCACCAGATCGTAACCACGCCCCTTGTTCACCATGATATCCGTGCCGCCGATGGCAAATTGCGCCCGGCCGCTGATCAGCTCTTCCAGCGGCGACACCACCTGGCCGTCCGGCCTGGCCCAGGAACGGATTTCCACCGCCAGGCCTTCACGCTCGTAATACCCCTGCCAGAGTGCCGCATAATAACCGGCAAACTGGAATTCATGTTCCCACTTCAGCTGCAGCACCACCTTGTCGGCACTGAAAGCATGGCTGCTGCAGAACAGCAGGGTGAGGACCTTGAAGGCTGACATGATCCAAGTGGCTGTATAACGCATAGGATGGGGTTGAGCGTCTCCAAAATTAAGGCGCGGGCTGGTTTGCGCTTATCAATACGCTGAGAACTTTGCTTAAAATATAGCGAAAAATTGCCGCAAGCGTTCTTTATATAACATCACAACGCTGCCTATTCATCATTGTGATCAGCACCGTGTAGGCATTGTAGCTTGATGCTACGCTGTTTCGAATAGAACCGGTAACCTTTGCTGCTCGCTGCTGCTTTAGTACCCACCCCCCGGCCAAAACCGAAATCAGATCCGACTATGGGGTACCCCCTGTGAACCCCCAACCCAGCTGCACGCCCATTCGGCAAGGGCTGCCGACCACTCCCATGACCCGAATTGAACCCGAACATTTGATCGGATTAGCATGCCATCCACTAATGAGACATTTATAAGGGTATACACTATGACGGCAGCGATACCCGGTCCGGCACATGGATTTTCAGTTTGATGCCCGGGAATTGGACGATCAGTTCTACCTCAAGACAGAATTTGCCACCGCGTTCTTTGAAGCCCTGTCGATCTTTTTAACCTTCGGCGAAGACCTGGTGATCGATACCGCCCGCTACCATCGCCAGTTTCTGACCGATCCACAACTCAAGCAGCGGGTTACCACCCTGATCGCGCAGGAAGCCATCCATTCAAGAATGCACAACCAGTTCAATGACGAACTGGCCAAGCACCGCTTCCCGGTGCCCCTGTATCGGTTTCTGGCCGACAAGGTCTTTAAGTACGGCTTCAAGCAACTTCCCCACCGCATGCAGTTGTCGCTGATGGCGGGCATCGAGCATTTCACAGCGGTGTTGTCGGAATACATGATGAAGCACGAACAGGTGTTTTACAGTACCGAGGATGAGAAGCAACGGGCTCTGTGGATGTGGCACATGCTGGAAGAATCAGAGCACAAAGACATTGCCTATGATGTCTTCCAAACCTTATCCGGCAGCTATCCCCTGCGGGTCGCCGGATTTGCACTGGCGGCCTTCACCATTTTGGTACTGGTGCCGTTGGGGGGATCGGTGATTCCACTGTTGCGCAAACCAACCCTGGCATTGCACCCGCGCTACTGGAAAGACGTGGCATACAGCTTAACCTTATTGGCCGGCCCGAAAGATGGGGTTTTCGGCAGCACAATGGGGCACATTCTGGACTACCTGCGGCCGGACTTTCACCCCAGCGACCACGATACAACCGAGTATCTGGAATACTACAAAGAAAAACTGCTGCATCCGGAAACCGGTTTGCTCACACCTTATCTGGTGCGGGAATTTGTTCCCGCCCTGCGTGCCTGAAAGGAATAATCCATGGTCAACATTTTCAATTCTCGCGCCAAGCGATCCAGCCACTACGCCTACGCGGTTGTCACCGGCGCCGCCAGTGGCATCGGCCGAAGTTTCGCCCTGGAACTGGCAAAACGCGGCAGCGCCGTGGTGTGTGCGGACATGAATCTGCCCGCTGCCGAAGAAACCGCCGCACAGATAATAGAAAGCGGCGGCAACGCCTACCCCGTGCACTGCGATGTGGGTGAGGCGACACAGGTGGAGCAACTGGCGCATCAGTCTGAAAGTTTACTGGGCCACCCGGTTACACTGGTGATCAACAATGCGGGCGTGGGTCTGGGCGGCAAATTTGATGAGTTGACCCTGGAAGACTGGAAGTGGTGCATGGACGTGAACCTGTGGGGTGTCATTCACGGTTGTCATTACTTTGTCCCCGGTTTCAAGCAGCAAGGTGGCGGTGCCATCATTAATGTCGCCTCCGCCGCATCCTTCACCGCTGCACCGGAAATGAGCGCCTACAACGTGACGAAAGCCGGTGTGCGTGCGCTGTCGGAAACACTCTATGCCGAACTCAGGAAAGACAACATCCGGGTCAACGTACTGTGCCCAACCCTGGTGCCCACCAACATCATTAAGGATGGCCGAATTCCCGCTCGCTATTCCAAACTGGCGGACAATATGCTGATGAACTACGCCATGACCACCAGTGATGCCGTTGCCAAACTCACCCTGAACCGGCTCGACAAGGGCGAGCTTTACACCACACCGCAGGTGGACGCCAAGCTGTTTTGGCTGATGAAGCGGGCCGCGCCGAATCTGTACGCGGATATGCTGGGCCTGTCTTACAAATTCATCGGCTAATCAACGGGAACCATTGATCAATGACAACACCTATCTATGATACCTATATCGTCGGTACCGGCCTTTCCGGACTGGCGGCGGCCATCAAACTGAAAGAGCAGGGCCTGGACCATTTCAAGATCATCGAGAAAGCGGATCGTGTGGGCGGCACCTGGCGTGAAAACACCTATCCCGGTTGCGGGTGCGACGTTCCGTCCGCCCTGTATTCCTATTCATTCGCACCCAGCAGCCGCTGGAGCCGGTTGTTTGCCGCGCAGCCGGAAATCTTAAGCTACCTGGAACAGGTAAGCCGTGATTACGGTATTGAACCACTGATCACCTTCAACACAGAACTGAAAAACGCCCGCTGGGACGAACGACGCCATCTATGGTTGCTGGACACCAGCCAAGGGCAGGACCTGGCCCGTACCGTGATCTTTGCCACGGGCCCCATCACGGAACCGCAGACACCGTCACTGCCGGGGCTGGAAAGTTTTAAAGGCGAGATGTTCCACTCCGCTCAATGGAACCATGATTACGATCTCACCGGCAAACGGGTTGCCGTCATCGGCACCGGGGCCTCGGCGATTCAGTTCGTGCCCCAGATTCAACCGAAGGTTCAATCCCTGTTCGTGTTTCAGCGCACCGCCCCCTGGGTGTTACCGAAACCGGATATGCCGCTGGGCACAGCCGGCAAACTGTTGCTGGAGAAAGTTCCGGCAATCCAGCACGCCTGGCGCGAAACGGTGGCATCCTCATTGAACGTCATCAACCTGGGATTGCGACATCCCAGCGCCCTCAAACCGGTGAGCCAGGCGGCAAAACAATTATTGAAATTACAGGTAAAAGACAAGGCGCTTCGAAAGGCCGTGACCCCCAACTTTACCCTGGGTTGCAAACGTATCCTGTTTGCCAACAACTACTATCCAGCCTTGCAGGCCGACAACACCACCCTGATTCCCCACGGCTTGGTACGCGTGGAGGGCAACACCGTGATCGCTGCCAACGGTGAGCGACACGAAGTGGATGTGATTATCTGGGGCACCGGCTTCGACGTTTCACATCCACCCATTGGCCAAAGGGTGGTGAATGCCAACGGGGTGCGGCTGTCCGATTTGTGGAAAGACAGTTCACCGGAAGCCTATCTGGGAACGGCGCTGGCCGACACACCCAACGCGTTTCTGGTTCTGGGGCCCAACGTACTGGTCTACGATTCCTTTTTCCGCCTGTCGGAAGCACAGCTTGGCTACATTGTGGATGGCCTGAAAAAGATGAAGCAAAAAGGCATCAGTAAACTTGCTGTTAAGGCTGAAGTACTGCGCTCCCACAATGAACTCGTGCAAAAGCACATAAAAGGTACCGTGTTCAACAGTGGCGGTTGCAAGAGCTACTACCTGGATCAGAACGGGCGTAATTTTGCTGCCTGGCCCTGGTCACTGGCGCGGCTGCAAAAAGCCCTTGGCCATTTCAGGTTGGGTGATTACGATGTTGTATTCAGCCCCCAGGCGCAACGCAAGGCTGCATGACGGATACAATGCGCTCCCACTGCACAAATTGCATGGGAGTCATTTTGCAGGACATTTTATTTAGAGTGGATCGACCACACTTCAGATAAGGTGTTACGCTCGGATACGAAAGAAAAGGTAAGGGGCGAGCGCTGTCCAGATCAGTATCAGGATCCAGACCCGCCCCTGAATAATATTGTAGTCGTGCAACAACGTCTGCCAGGCATGCCCCATCACATAGTGTCCAAAACCGAACTCAAACAACAGAGTCAGCAACAGCCAAACACCTCCCACAACCAACGCCATGGCAGCAGAAGGCAGTTGCCAAAGTCCGGTTAAAATCCAGATATAAAAACCGAATAACACAATCCCCAACAGTGTCGACAGTTGATGGGCGGATAACTCTGTGAGGTAGGGGCCATAGCCTTTTTCCCGCAAGGTACCGTTCATAATCGCCAACACCACCAGGCCAAACCAGGCGGCAACGTAGATCAGAATTGTCTTCATATTCACTCCCATTCCGTGCGGTTATTTGTGTGTTGCTGCCATGAGTGGCAACATGGGTGTATTGCTGTGCTTGAATGAACAGGGGATCACATGGGTTTAGCTTCACATCATGTCCGGTGGGCATTGTTCGCCTGCTGTTGGCTGGGCTTAGCCCTCATCACCGGGCAGGTTCACGCTCGGGATTTTAACACCATTCAACAACAGGGTACGTTAAGAGTTCTGTACTGGACCGGCTTTGAAAGTTACTTGCCGCGGGCCGGCTTCCCGCTGGAACAGGAAAAGGCGGCTGTCTCCCGCTTCGCGGAAGCGCATAAACTGCAGGTTGAATTCATCGCCATTGAGAACTTTGACGGCCTGATACCCGCACTGGCAGCGGATCAGGGGGATCTGATTGCCACCAACCTGACGGTGACCCGGGAGCGTTCCCTGGCCGCTGATTTTACCCATCCGTTAGCCTATACCATGGAATTTCTGGTTGCCCGCAAAGGCAGCGCGCCGGCGCAGGTTGCACAGCTCAACCAGTATGAACTGGCGGTGCCCAAAGGTACCTCCTTTGTCAACACCGCGCAGGGTTTGCAGAAGGCTTATCCGGGAATGACCCTGCGCTACCTGCCATCTGACCTCTCCACCGATCAGGTTCTGGATAAGCTGGTGGCCGGTGAGATTCAACTCACCATTCTGGATGGCAATACACTCAGCGCAGTACAGAAATACCGTAATGATGTCACGCGCAGCTTTCAGGCCAGCGGCCGGCGTTCCATCGCCTGGGCGGTGAGCAAAGGCAACCAGAGCCTATTGAAGCAACTCAACGGGTTTCTGGTCAGCGAGAATCTGGCGGCCAATAGCAAGCCCAAGATAAAACCCAAAAATCGCTGGCAAAAGATCAAGCAGGAGAAAGTAATCCGCTTTGTGATGCGCAACAATATGGCATCCTACTTTATCTGGCGGGGGGAGCTACATGGCTTTAACTATGAAATGGCCCGCCATTTTGCCAAACAGCATAACGTTCGCTATCAGATCATTGTGGCGCCGGATCATAAAAGCATGCTCGACTATCTGGTGGACGACAAAGCAGACATCGCCCTGGGCTTTCTCACCCCCACTGCCCAGCGTAAAGCCATGGGCATTGCCTTTTCACGGCCTTATCACTATGCCTCGGAGCTGGTGGTGGCCCGCGCCGACGAACCCGGTATCGACCAGGTGACGGCACTCAAGGGCCGCGAGATCTATGTGCGCCCCTCCAGCTCATACTGGTCTACAGTGAGTGCCCTGCAAAAGCAGGTGCCGGGGATAAAGTTGATGGCAGTGGCCGAGACACTGGAAACCGAAGAACTGATCGACGGAGTGGCCGAGAACCGCTACGACCTGACCATTGCCGACAGTCATATTCTGGATCTGGAACTGACCTGGCGTGACGACGTGCAGTCCATCATGGCGCTGGGCGACCCCAAGGAACAGGCGTGGGCGGTCAACGCCCGGCACGGCGAGTTACTGAAGGTGGTGAATGCCTATATCGGCAAGCAGTACCGCGGCCTGCACTACAACGTCACCTACAAAAAGTACTTCAAGAATGAGCACCGCCTGCTAAAGGTGCGCAAGGATTACGAAGCGCTGAAACAGGATGGCCGCCTCTCCCCTTACGATGACCTGGTCAAAGAGCATGCCCAGAAATACAACTTTGACTGGCGCCTGCTGGTTTCCCAGATGTACCAGGAAAGCCGGTTTGATCCCCAGGCCGAATCCTGGGCCGGGGCACAGGGCCTGTTTCAGGTAATGCCGAAGACCGCCAGGGAGCTGGGGGTGGAGAATCTGGAAGTGCCGGAGAACGGCATTCGCGCCGGTGTTGCCTATCTGGATTGGGTACGGGACAGAGCAAAATACATGAACCCGAAGAACGACGAGGAGCTAATGTGGTTTGCACTGGCCTCCTATAATGCCGGCGCCGGCCATGTGCGGGATGCGGTAAGGCTGGCCAAGCAAAAAGGCTGGCACAGTGATGTCTGGTTCGATAATGTTGAGCAGGCCATGCTTTTACTGTCAAAACGGGAATATGCCCGCAAGGCACGGTATGGCTACGTAAGAGGCGAGGAGCCCGTCAAATATCTGCGTAATATTCGCAAGCGTTATCGGGCGTATCAGGAAGTAACCGATCGCTGATCCTCGCGTTGCTTACTTTTTGTGGACACCACTGACTTTTCAAGGACAACCTTATGCCATGGATCATCCGGCTCATCGTATGCCCACTGCTGCTGATGTGCGCTTTCAATAGTATCGCCGAGCAGGTTCCCAGTAAGAGTGTTGAGCAGTGGCGCGCACAAGGTCACTACTTCGAACACAATCAGCAGCGGATCTTCTATCGGGATTCACAGACTGAACTCACATCAGCCCAGCACAAACCCGCCATCGTATTTCTGCATGGCTTTCCTACATCATCCTGGGATTGGCACAAGCTCTGGGCGTTGCTCAAAGATGACTACCGGTTGATTACTCTGGATTTTCTGGGCTTCGGCTTTTCGGATAAACCCAAATCCGGCTATTCCATTGCGTATCAGGCCGATCTGGTGGAACAACTTCTTGGGCATCTCGGGGTAACAACAGCACATCTGTTGGTGCACGATTACGGCACCTACGTTTCCCAGGAACTCGTGGCGCGACAACAGCAGTGGACACCGGCCCAGCGCCCGTTTGTCATTCAATCCCTGGTGATGTTGAACGGGGTCGTCTATCCACAGAGTTTACAGTTGCGCCCCATTCAGAAAGCGCTCAACAGCCCCTTCGGTTGGCTCGTTTCACAGTTTGTTTCGTTCAACCGGTTCAGCAAGAACTTTTCCGCGGTGTTCGGCGCGGGCTCTCAGCCGGACCCAGCCGCGCTAAAGGATTATTGGTATCTGATCACGTTGAACGACGGACACCGTATAAGCCACAAGCTGATTCACTACTATGACGAAAGCCTGCAACATTCCACCCGCTGGGTAGGGGCGCTGAGTAAAACCGATGTGCCGGTAATGCTGATTACCGGGTTGGCCGATCCGGTAGCAGGGAAGCCCATGGTGGACAAATTTGCGGAACTCATGCCCCGGCAGCAGGTTCATGTTCTGGCCGAGATCGGACACTACCCTCATGTTGAAGATGAACAACAGGTAGCCGCTTATTACCGGGCGTTCCTGGAAAAACACACCACCAGGGTGGGGGCGCCACTGCACACCAGATCCGATTCTGAATTCAGTCACGCCCTGTGAATACCGTTTTAATCCGCACCATGAACCGGTTACGGGGCCTGCCAACGGGTCAGTTCATTCTTGGAATCATTCTCTGCATTACAATGTAGGGTCAGGGTAATGGCATCCCGGGGGCCCATAAACAGAGTATCGTGATGGAAGCAGGTTCCCGCTGAATACGTTTCCGGCTCATAGCAGGTGGCAACAAAATAGTCCCAGGGTTCGGTACACAACGTAATCTGGCCAAAGGTACGGTAAGGGGTAGGTCGGGCATCCAGCAGAATACGGCCATCCCGGTCGTAAAGGCGCGTGGTGACCCGGTTTAAGGTACTGCCGGCAACACTGCCGTTGGCCAGTATGGAGCCTTCGATCTCCTCGATCGACAACCCAATGCCAATGGGCCCGCTCAGGTCATCTTCCGCGGATAAACCAAGGCTGCCATCCTCCTGTACCACCACTTTATCCAGCCCGCCCGGGATGGTGGTGTTAAAACAGTTTTGCAGCGCAATGTTGTAATCATAGCGGCAGAATTCCCAACTCTGATTGGAATTAAGCTGAAACCTGGCAATGTAGAATTCGTTCTCACCATAGAAGACTGTACCTCTCTCAAACAGTTCGGCGCCCGTCTGGCGAGATCCATCCGCATAAAAGAATTCGTACTCCCGATTGGTCACCGGTGCGGACACATATCCTGCTACAAATCCGTTGAACACTGCGCGAACCTTCACCTTTTCCGGTAACCGATAGTCCGCCACCGGATTCAATTCAGAATCCAGGAACAACATAAACCCTCTCTGTTGGCCGGTGTCATCGGCGTCGCTAACACTCCCGGTCATCAGATAGCCACTGTTTTCGCGCAGCACGTAAGTATCGATACCATAGTATGATTCATTGATCCGATAGTAAGAGAGCTCACCCGTAGCCGTTATCCTGCCCAGATATTTCTGGTAGCGCTGAATTTCATCATAGCCGTTGATGCTGATCACAACGCCGTCGGGCTTGCTGCTGATGACATTAACCGTGGGCTCGGGCAAGTCGGGTGGCAGCGCATCGGTGGTGGCGGGGCTCACGCTTTGCTGGTTCAGGTCAATCCGGGTAAGCCCCGTCACTTCTGCCTGGCTGTCCTGGGCGTAAACAATGCCACCACCAGCCTGATACAGGCCAACCCGCGCGGTAACTCCCTCCAGTATCCAGGTATCCTGAACCGTGCCCTCCACATCGTACCGGGTGAATGTCAGTGGCTGGTCGTCACGAATATGGGTTGCAAGATAGAACGTATCCACCACCGTACCCGGAA
Organism: Ketobacter sp. GenoA1; assembly: GCF_003671475.1. Lineage (NCBI taxonomy): Bacteria > Pseudomonadati > Pseudomonadota > Gammaproteobacteria > Pseudomonadales > Ketobacteraceae > Ketobacter > Ketobacter sp. GenoA1. The sequence goes on from NZ_RCHM01000030.1 coordinate 28,185, forward strand.
CCAGCTGTGAGTATCGAGTGGCACTGTCGGCCTCTTCTATCCACAGCGGCATCAGCACTGCGCCGCAGGCACCCAGTGCAATCAGAATCGCACTCATCAAAACTGGCGTTGAACGGTTCATCATGGTTGCTTCCTTGTCATTGTATGATTGCCTTCCCCGCTATTTTTGGCCGAAGACAGCAGTACAACAATGACCGAGCATTCCAGTTTTTTGACTTTACATGCCCGAGTGACAAGGTGGACCATACCGGTACGCACAAAGCGGACACTCCAGCAGGATATGTCCACTTTGTGCCGTGATCAACGAGACGTCAGTGCAGAACCGGATAGTACGCCTTGAACACCATGTCCTTACCAGCGTTGCTGGCATGACAACCGGCGCAGCTTTCAGCCGGCGCAGCCTTGGCGGAGGGCATATAAGGGGGGGCATGATGACCAAAGTTGAAAAATCCCCAGCCGTTTTCCGAAGCGTAACGCCGGCTGTCTTTCACCATCACATCCATGCCTTGAAATTCGCCGCCGAAGTATCCACGGCCCGATGGCGCCAACTTGGAACCGTCGGGATAATCCCCTTTCTGTAGCAGCACCAGCTCCTTCACAATCACTGTGCCATCGGGAAACACGCCGGTTTGCTGATACACCTCAAAGGCGTCCGGGTTCACGTACACGTGGTGAAACTCCGGGAACCCGGCTTTTCCATTGTTCAAGCCGTGCGGTGTCAACGGTGCACCGATGAATACCCACTGCCGGTAACCTTGCGGCAACAGCAGACTCCCTTTTTTATTGAACACTGCCGCGCCAATGTTCTCCGGCGGCTGCGCTGCCGCCTGCATGCTGGCACCAACTCCGGCGGCCATCGCACAGGCCAGTACCCCGGCCCTGATTAACGTTTTCATCGCCTTTCTCCTTGTTACGCGTGCTTACAGTCGGCTCACGCCACCGCATCCAGTTTCAGCAGGGGAAAATCCACCTCGGTGCCCGCTACCCGGTTGACATAATTGGTGAGCGTATTCAGCGCCACCTGACCCACCACCTCCAGGATCAATCCGTCATCCAGCCCTTGCGCCCGGGCGGCGCTGAGATCCTCATCCGCAATGCCGCCGCGGGCTGCCGTGATGCGCAATGCCAGGCGTACGATTGCGGCGTCTGCCGCTTCAATGGCGATGCCATCACGGGCCCGGGCCACGTCCTCATCGCTGAGACCGGCGCCTTTACCCAGCGCGGCATGGGCACTTAAACAGTATTCGCAATGGTTTTCCTGTGCCACGGCGATGGCGATCATCTCCCGTTGGCGTGCGTTCAAACACCCCTGGCTCAGGGATTCCGATAACTGCAGATAACCGGTCAGCACCGCAGGGGCATGGGCCAGGGTGGTGAACATGTTGGGCAATACACCCAGTTTTGCCTGCACCGCTTTCAGGGTGGCGGCGGTTTTGGCGTCGGCGTTGTCCAGAAGGACAGGTTGAATACGCGTCATGATGTGGCTCCTTGGTTAAAGATAGTTCAGTACATTCCGTGAATGCAGAGCCATATTGACAGCCAATTGAATACTTGTGGTATCTTATGGTCTATATTTCCATACTTATCGTATTATCCAGGATTCAAAATGGAAGACAGACTGGTTGAGCTGCTGAAACGCTTTGAACTCCATGCCCGTGTGTTTCAGGCGGGTCCGCTCTGCAACACCACTGAGTTCTATGAGGGGGATAACCTGGGCTACATCCATGTAGTGAAGCGCGGCGCCATGCGCGTGGAATCACCCCAGCATCCTACCCTGCTGATCGATGAACCCAGCGTCTTCTTCTATATGAATCCCACCCGCCATCGGCTGCTGCCCATGGACGATTCCGTTGCCACCGTCTGCGCCTCGCTGGAGTTTGGTGCCGGGCTGGGTAATCCACTGACCCGGGCCCTGCCGGAGATCATGATGATCCGCTTACGGGATATGCCCAGCCTGGACCAGGCCCTGCAGCTGTTGTTTCTGGAGGCAGCCGAAACCCATTGCGGGCGCCAGGCCGTACTCGACCGGCTGATGGAGGTGGTGTTTATTCAGGTGTTGCGGGATGCCATGGATCAGCAGCGGCTGCAGGTGGGCTTATTGGCGGGGTTGGCGGACGAACGCCTGGCAAAAGCCATCAATGCCATTCACACGGCGCCGGCCGAGCCGTGGACGCTGGAGCAACTGGCGCAACAATCCGGTATGTCACGGGCACGGTTTGCCACCCACTTTCATGATGTGGTGGGCATGACACCCGGCAATTACCTGACCCAGTGGCGACTGGCCGTTGCCCAATCACTGTTACGTCAGGGCAAACCGGTGCAGTGGGTGTCGGACATGGTGGGCTATGGCAGTGCCAGTGCCCTGTCGCGGGCGTTTCGGTCACAGGTGGGCATGTCGCCAACGCAATGGCTGGACCATTTCAGCTGATGAGCCTTCCCTTCCTACAACCAACCTAGCTACCAACGTTCCGGCAACCAGCGTCATGCCAGCTTGAATTTGGCTTCCAGTTGTTTGAGTTCCGCCACCAGCTGGCTCAAATTAGTGCTGTTCTGACTGGCCTGGGTCAGGGCCGTTGCCACTGAATCCGTTCCCGTACGGATGTTCTGGATGTTGTGGTTGATTTCAGAAGACACCGCGCTTTGTTCTTCCACCGCCGCTGAAATCTGAATGTTCATATTATTGATTTCGTTGATTTTGGCCACCGTATCATCCAGGATCTGCTCGGCCGATTCCGCCTGCGCCACGCTTCTTTCAGACAGTTCCTTGCTGGCCGACATGGCGGCAACCGCATCGGACGAGCCCTGTTGCAAACGCTCGATCATGCGGTGAATCTCATCGGTGGATTGCTGGGTTCGGTTTGCCAGGGTGCGCACTTCATCTGCCACCACCGCAAATCCACGACCCTGCTCACCTGCCCGTGCCGCTTCGATGGCGGCATTCAGGGCCAATAGATTGGTTTGTTCGGCAATCCCTTTAATGACATCAATGACCGAGCCGATGCTTTCCGTTTCATTCTTCAGGCCGTTGATAACGCTGCTTGTATTGTTGATTTCATTGGCCAGCTGATGAATCAGCCCCTTGGTATTGATCACGGCATCTTTGCTCTCCATCGCCTGGGTATCGGCCAAGCCAACCGCCTGGGCGGCAACCGCTGCGTTGCGCGCCACCTCTTCAACACTGGCCGCCATCTGATTCATGGCGGTGGAGACCATCTCCGTTTCCGCCAACTGAGTGTCCACCGTTGCAAGTGCATCCTGGGCGGCGCTGGACACCTCCAGTGCGGACTGATCTATGGTTTTAATATGCTGTGCCAGTTGCAGGATGGTATTCTGCAAATCCGCCACAAAACGGTTGAAGGAGTTGGCCAGCGCGGACAGTTCATCATCACTCTTCACCGGCAGGCGTTGGGTCAGATCGCCGTCCACGTCCGAGATCACGTGCATGGCATGGGCTGATGTTTCGATGGGCCTAAGCACATACCAACGTCCACCCAATGCAATAAACCCGATCACCACCACAGCAAGCACCGTCACCAGGGACAGCAACAGCAGCATGGTGGACATGGTTTCAGCGGCAAAACTGCGCTGACTTTCAACCTGAGAATCACCCAGTTCTTCCAGCGCTTCCACGGTTTCAAGCAGCCTTTCAACCGCTACGATGTAGTCCTTTTTGCTCTGATGGAGTTTATCCGCGCTGACTCTGCCCGCCAAAACCGCGCTGTGTACTTTCAACAGCGTATCTTGCGCGCTCTGGTATTGTTCTTTATGGCGCTGGAATTCGGCAAGATCCTTATCATCGATAAGGCCGGAAGCGGTCATGCGCGCGAACGCTTCCTCGGTGAATGCGCGAGCCTCATCCACTATCCCCAGCACGGTCTGGCGTTCGGCCTGGCTCTCGGTCTCCAGCAATGCAAATACTTCGATCATCTGCCGCTGGATACCGATACTGCCCTCCATGGCGCCGTCAGCGGCGTCCCAGGCCTGGGTAATCACAAAATCCAGAATTGAACTGAGCCGATTCGTACCATAGAAACCCACTGCGCACGCCAACACGACCACACTGAAGAGCACCACCAACCCGGCATACATTTTCGACTTGATATTCATAAAGCTACGGCCCGCATTGATTCCCAAATATAGTTAGCTTAGATATTGAGTATAGTCAGCCCGGGTGGGATCTCAACGAATTGGACGACCGTACCGGTTATAAGGTGGCTTGAAGATTACCTGACAGGTAATTGCGGCTTTTGTTGCGGGCCGTATGCTTCCCATAAAACGGCGGAGCAAACACAGGTATGAAGATGGTTTCGGCAATTCTCATTGGCGTGGGGATCGTGCATTTGATTGCGCTAAAAGCGGTACTGGGCGGTGATTGGATTACGGGGTTGTACGGTGTGGACCCCCTGGACAGCAATCTGGAATTGCTGATCCGGCATCGGGCGGTGCTGTTCGGATTGCTGGGTACTTTGCTGGTAATCAGTGCATTCCAGCCTAAGTTGCAGATTGCGGCCATCGCTGCCGGGCTCATCAGCACATTCAGTTTCATTGCGCTTTCATGGCAAACGGGCCAACCCAATGAACTCATCAGTAAAGTAATACTGGTGGACTGGGTGGCCGTTGTGTTGCTGGTGGTGGCAGGCGCCATTCGCTTAACGCTCCCGCAGACCGGTTAATCCGCCATGAACCCCTTCTTCATCAACCACTCCACACATCGTCCGGTGGCCTCATCCAGTTTATCCTTCTGCCCAAAATAATAGTGATTGGCCCCTTTGACTTCGTACAACTCCTTATCATCGTGCCCCACGGCTTCATACAGGCGATGGGTGTGGCTGGGCGTACAGGCATCATCCGCCGTGTTGCCGATCACCAGCGTGGGCACGCTGATCTGCGCGGCGCAGGTGAGCCCGTTGGCATTGGAATCATCATAACTCCACTGTGACAGCCAGCCCCGCAGAGTACAGAATCGCGCTAACCCTACGGGGCCGTTGTTCACCACTTTCGGATCACCCAGATAGCACCAACCGGGAGCACGATCGTTGGGATCGATGGTGGGGTCCAGCCAGCGGGGATCGGCCATGGTCCCATGAACCACAAACGCAAACTCTTCGCTGGTGAGGCCATCCCTGCGGAAATCCTCCAGCTTCTGTTTGACCCAAGCGGTGATTTTGCGGTTGCGGGCGATCTGGACGGCGCGGTACTTATTTACAAAATCAGCGGAGTAGGGTGGCTGGTTGCGGTTGTTGGGATCGTACAGGTCCAGCTCGGGATCACGCCGGCTTGGATCGTTTTCATCCAGGATGGAGGCATCCATCCACTCGGTCATGGTGCCGGCGCGGCTGATGTGGGCGGCCAGCAACATCATGCCATCGGCCGGGATCAGGTTGGCACCCACCAGGTCCAAAGGATCACCGGCCGGCGTTTCAGTGATGGTGGGGTGTTCTGCCTGGGCCTGATAAAACAGCGACAGGGAACCACCACCGCTCCATCCCGCCAACACCACTTTTTTGTAGCCTTTCTTTTCCTTGGCATCCCGCACGCAGGCGGCCATGTCCAGCACCACCTTTTCCATAATCAGGGCACTGTCGGTGCCGCGGTAACGGCTGTTGCAATAGATAACGTGGCAGCCTTTTTTCGCCAGGGCAGACACCATGGGCAGGTAGGCGCCACCGCCGATGGGGTGCATAAAGAGGATCACTGTGTCACTGGGTTTGTCTTTGGGTTTCAGCCAATAGGATTCCAGGGCCACCAGGTCGGCACTGCCACCATAGGTGTCCTTGAACTTGGATTGCTCAGCGAAGGCCAACAGATAGGGAATGCGATCGTATTCGTACTTGGTGGTCATTATTGTGCTCCCTCTTGCTTCACTTTCGAGAAGTCCGCTTTACTCATATCAATACCGCGCTGGTCCAGCATGTGGGCATCCAGGCGTTTGAGTTTGCCGGGGCGGGTGCGCTCGGTCCATGCTTTCAGCGTGGCGTGGGCCTTGGCACCGTCCTCCTCCAGGATGGCATCGTAGTTCGTGTCCTTCACGGTAAGCTCCACCTGCACACCATTGGGATCGTACATATAGATGGAGTGCACAAAGCCATGGTCAATGGGGCCGAAGCAGGGGCGGCCCATTGTGTTGATATGACGGCGCCAGGCTTTCAGCTGTTCCATGCTGTCCACTTCAAAGGCGATGTGCTGATCAAAGCCGTGGCGGGCAATGAACATTTTCTCTTCCACATCATCGGGCACATCAAAGAAGGCAATGAAGTTACCGTCGCCGGTCTGAAAGAACAGATGCATGTATTCCCGTTGCTTCGAGGCACCGGGTTCCTCATCAAAGATCATGGCGGCGGCCAGTTTAAAGCCCAGTACATCTTCATAGAACCAACGGGTCTGTTCCGCGTCGCGGCAACGGTAGGCGGTATGATGCATGTTGTGCACGGCCCGGCGAGCAATAGTGGGTTTGCTTGCGGGCTGGTTATCGGCTGGCTGGTTCATGGCTGGCTCCTGGTCCTTCTCTGTGCAGTGCTAAAGGGTGCTCGGTGATTTTTGGGTTGACTTATGGGTCATGTTTATAGATTGTATACAATCATAATGATCGATTAGTTTCAACCACTAAATAAGGCCCGTTTTTCGGTTTATTCGACTTGAAGTCTGCCAACGAAAGCATCAATTGCATACAAAATACGAACATCAGAAGGTTTGCCCATGAGCGCTTTGTCCCACATTACGATTCTTGATCTGACCCACATGTTGTCCGGCCCTTATGCCAGCCAGTTGCTGGCCGACATGGGTGCCCATTGCATCAAGGTGGAACCCCCGGGCCGGGGTGAAGGCACCCGTAAGCTGCTGGCGGACGATGAAAAATACTCCATAGACGGAGTGGGCGCTTACTTTTTAACTCTGTCCCGCAATAAAAAGAGCGTCGCCATCGATCTCAAGAAGCCTGCGGGGCTGTCCCTGTTCTACGAACTGGTGAAGAAGGCGGATGTGGTGATCAACAATTTTGGCGCGGGGGTACCCAAGCGACTGGGCATCGATTACGAGGTGTTGAAACAACACAACCCCCGCATCATCACCTGTTCCATCACCGGTTTTGGGGAGACCGGCCCCGACCGGGACCGCGCCGCCTTTGATCTGGTGGCCCAGGGCATGGGCGGTGGCATGTCCATCACCGGAGAGGAAGGGGCACCACCACTGCGGGCTGGGATTCCCATCGGCGGTCTGGGGGGCGGCCTGTTCGCTGCCATTGGTATCCTGGCGGCGTTGAACCAACGGGACCAGAGCCCCGGGGGCAGGGGTCAGCATGTGGACATCTCCATGCAGGATTGCCAGGTGTCCATGCTTAACTACATGGCCACCATGTACCTGATGAGCGGCCAGCAGCCGCCGGCGGTGGGCAACAATCATTTTGTACATGTGCCCTACGGTACCTTTAAAACCCGCACCCGCTACCTGATCCTGGCTTGCATGGGTGATGCATTCTTCGGCAAACTGGCGACGATGTTCAACGATCCTGAGCTAATGGACCCGAAATTTTCCACTCAGCCGGTCCGCTGGGAGCACCGCCACTTTATCAACACCCGGGTGCAGCAGCATATCGGGCAGGAAACCTGTGAACACTGGCTGGAGCGGTTAAAGGAGCATCGTATTCCCGCCGCACCGGTGAACGATTTTGAACATGCACTGAGCGATCCGCAGATTATGGCGCGGGATATGGTGGTGGAGGTACCCCTGGGTAATGACAAAACCGTAAAACAACCAGGCAACCCGGTAAAGCTGTCATCACAAAGTAAGCAAGCATTCACTTCACCCCCCGCTCTGGGGCAACACACCAACACCGTGCTGAGCGAATTACTGCAAATGAATGATTCACAAATAGCACAATTGCGTCAAAATGGCGTAATCGGTTGATAAAGGCGATGTCTGTTTATTTATAAACGACAGTGTTGTTTAATAGTTGGCATATTCACTGGCATAAGAATTCATATCATGCGCGAACGTATCTACATTAATGAAGTGGGCCTGCGCGACGGCCTGCAGAATCAACCCAATCCGGTATCCACCGCGGCCAAACTGGATATGGCCCGAGCCCTGCTGGAGGCCGGGATAACCAGCCTGGAAGCCGTGGCGTTCGTCCACCCCAAAGCGGTGCCACAGATGGCGGATGCGGCGGATGTGCTGGCGGGCCTGGCCACAATCCCACTTAAGAATGATGTGGAGATCTCGGCATTAGTGCCTAATATGCGGGGCTACCAGCGGGCCCGTGACAACGGTGTGCAGTCCGTTGCCGTGGTGGTTTCCTCCACCGACACCTTCAATCAGCGCAACCTGAATATGAGCACACAACAGGCCACCGAGGTTTGCCGCCAGGTGATTTCACAGGCCAGGGCCGATGGAGTGAAGGTGCGCGGTTACGTATCCGGCGCGCTGTCCTGCCCCTACGATGGCAAGACCCCGGTGGACGTGGTACACCGTTTGGCGGCGGAGATGATCGAGGTGGGTGCCGACGAAATTTCCATCGGCGACACCATCGGTGCCGGAAACCCGCGGCAGATCAATGATATCCTGAGTCCACTTGTGCAACAATTCGGGCCTGAGCGGTTCAATCTGCATCTGCATGATACCCGCGGCCAGGCGCTGGCTATGGCCTGGGCCGGGATTACCCAGGGCGTACGCCGCTTTGACAGCTCCATCGGCGGATTGGGTGGATGCCCGTTTGCCCCCGGCGCTTCCGGCAACGTGGCCACCGAAGATCTGGTGTACATGCTGGAAGAAGCCGGTTTTGATACCGGCATTGAGATGGCCAAACTGCGCTTGGCCGTGGCAGCCGCCGAACGGGCCACCGGCCAGCAACTGGGTGGCCGCATCCTGCAATGGATGAAATCCCAGGAAATTCGGGAACAAAACAAACAAAATCCCTGTATATAAATAGAAGACCAATACGGGTTTAACGAAAAAGGTCGTACTACGCATTATGATGAGACACTGCGCCAAACGGGTGGTGGCTTGCCTGGTGGTGTTGTCGGGGGCCATGTTGCCGGGGTTAACCACCCTGGCGGATAAAACCGATCGCATTATCGAAGGTGAACAAGCCAATACCAAGTCCGCCGTCCAATCCCAGGATCGGGTCAACACCATTGCGGATAAAACCCAACAGCTGTTCCAGGATTACCAACTGGAACTGAAACGCATCGAGGATCTGACTTCCTACAACACGCAACTGACTCAACAGATTCGCCGCCAGCAACAAAGCATGCTGGAAACGGAAAAGTCCATTGATGATGTCGCCATTATTGAGCGTCAGGTCACGCCCTTGATGGAGCGCATGGTGAAATCCCTGGAAACGTTCATCAAACTGGATGTGCCGTTTCTGTTGGAGGAACGCTACGAACGCATTGCCTTTCTCAAACACACGCTGGCGCGGGCCGATGTCACCATCGCGGAGAAATTCCGCCAGGTGATGGAGGCCTACAACGTAGAGATGGATTACGGCAACACCATAGAGAGTTATCGCGGCACCCTCAAGATCGGTGAAAATGCCCGCGAGGTGGAGTTTTTGCGGGTGGGCCGCATTGGGCTGCTGTATCAATCCCTGGACGGCAGCGACATTGGTGCCTGGAACAACGAAACCCGTGACTGGCAGGAACTGGGTGGCCGCTACGCCCGCGACATTCGGTTAGGCCTGAAGGTTGCCAAGAAGCAGGCCGCTCCGGAATTGCTGACGCTGCCCATGCCGGCGCCGGAGCCTGCCTCATGATGCGCTATCTTATGCTGACCTTGCTGTTGTGTGTGGGAACACTGCCGCTGGCGGACCCGGCCCACGCCATTTGGAAACCGAAACAGGAAATCGAATCCCTGGACGAACTGCTGGATCTGGTGCAGCAGGGCCGGGTTGAACAATCCAAAGAAAACAAAGAGCGGGAACAGCGTTTTCTGGCGCAAAAGTCAAAGCAGGAGCAACTGCTGCAAGAGGCCATTGCCGAACGCAAGAAACTGGAGCGGCGCAGCGAGTTGCTGGAAACCACCTACGCGGAAAATAAAGAACAACTGGATGAGCTGACCCGGCGCCTGGAAAAGCGCATGGGTTCATTAAAAGAGCTGTTCACCCATCTGCAGGCATCCACCTCCGAAACCGCCAATCTGCTGCAGCATTCCATCACCTCGGTGGAGTATCCCTCCCGCCACCTGGAGATGGAAGATCTGTCGGATTTACTGGGCAGCAACCGTTCCCTGCCCAGCATCAACAACATCGAACAGTTGTGGTTTCAAATGCAACGGGAGATGGTGGAATCCGGCAAGATAAAACACCTCAACCTGGAAGTGATCACCACCCAGGGTGAACCGGTAAAAGCCGATGTGGTGCGCGTGGGCGCCTTCAATCTGTTATCCGGCAACCGATACCTGCAGTACATTCCGGAAACCGGCAAGGTTATTGATCTGAATCGGCAGCCGGCCCGTTATATGTTGGGTTATGTGGAAGATTATACCCAGGCCACAGAAGGGTTTAATGCGGTGGCCATCGACCCTACCCGGGGAACTCTGCTGAACATGCTGCTGGATGCACCGGATTTTGTGGACCGGGTTGAACAGGGCGGTTTCATCGGATACGTGATCATTATTCTGGGCGCCATCGGTGTGATTCTGGCACTGGAGCGCATCATGTTCCTGATCATCACCACGCGCAAGGTGTCTGATCAGATGCGCCTGCAAGAGGTCAAGCGGGACAACCCCCTGGGGCGCATCATGCTGACCTATGAACAGCACAAAAAGCTGCCCCTGGAATCGCTGGAACTGAAACTCGGCGAAGCCATTCTGCGGGAGCGCGGCCCATTGGAAAAACACCTCACCATGATCAAAATCATATCCGTAATCGCACCGCTGCTGGGGCTACTGGGCACGGTTACCGGCATGATCAACACCTTTCAAACCATCACCCTGTTTGGTACCGGTGATCCCAAGCTCATGGCCGGAGGCATTTCCCAGGCTCTGGTAACCACCGTGCTGGGATTGTCGGTGGCCATTCCCGTGGTGTTTTTCCACACCCTGGCCAGCACCCGCAGCAAAGCGGTGATCTCGGTACTGGAAGAACAGAGTACCGGCCTGGTGGCGGAAAAAGCGGAGCAGGAGAACAGCTGATGTGGGCGGTGATGGAAGCCTTTGCCATTGTGCGGGATTTCCACTTTGCCGGTGGGGTGGTGCTGTGGACCATCGGTGTCAACACCCTGATCATGTGGACACTGATCTGCGAACGCACCCTGTACTATCGCTTTGCCCTGCCCAAGGAGATCAATCGCGTCACCCACACCTGGTTCTCCCGGGATGATCGCCGCACCTGGTATGCACAACACATTCGCCAAAAGCTGGTGGCCGAAGTCTGCAGCAACGCGCACTTTTCACTGCCGGTCATCAAATGCATGATCACACTGTGCCCGCTGTTCGGATTGCTGGGAACGGTCACCGGCATGATCGAAATCTTTGATGTCATGAACGCCTTCGGCATGAACAACACCCGCTCCATGGCATCGGGTATTTCCCGCGCCACCCTGCCCACCATGGCCGGCATGGGGGCCGCCATCTTCGGTCTGATGGGGTATCGCGCCCTGTTGCGATACTATGAAATTCAGGTGCAGACGATTGCCGATCAACTGTCGCTTTCCACACGAGGTGCTGCCACATGAGACGGCCTTTCTATCACGTCACCGAAGATGAAGATACCGGCATCGACATGACACCCATGCTGGACATTGTGTTCATCATGTTGATCTTTTTTGTGGTAACCGCATCCTTTGTTAAGGAAACCGGTATCGACATCAACCGGCCCCAGGCCAAAACCGCCATCACCAAGGAAACCGCCAACATCAAGATTGCCATTGATCATGAAGACGTAATCTGGATTGATCGCCAGCAGGTGGATGAGCGCAGTGTCAAAGCCATTCTGGAACGCCTGCACATTGAAAATCCACAGGGCGGTCTGATCGTACAGGCAGACCGTAAATCCACTAACGACAAACTGGTGCGCGTGATGGACGCTGCCCGGCAAGCGGGCATTACCTCCATCTCCATCGCCGCCTCCGATAACTGATCATGGCGCGGCGCTATCTTATTGCGTTCCTACTGGCGTTCAGCATCGTCACCTTCCTGTTTGCATTGTTGATTACGCTGATCAAAACCAGCGAGGTGCCGGTGAACCGATCCGGCGCGCTGAATCTGGTCAACTTCATTCGGGAAAAGAAAGATCCGAACCTACGGCTGGAAGATCTCAAACCGGAACCCCCACCCAAGCCGGCCGAGCCACCACCACCGGCGCAACTGGAGATCGAAACCATGAGCCCCAGCGGTGAGAATTTTGCCATCGCCGATCAACCCATCAGTGAAAACTTTTCCATTGATCCCGGGCTCGGCATCGGCGAAGGCGATGGGGAATATCTGCCGATTTACCGGGTACCACCGCAATATCCACGGCAGGCGCTGTTCGATCGTACCGAAGGCTGGGTGGTGGTGGAGTTCACCATTGATACCCAGGGCCAGGTCAAGGATGCCCGGGTGGTGGATTCAAAGCCCCGTGGCGTGTTCGACCAGGCGGCACTGGATGCGGTGAAACGATTCCGCTTCAAGCCCCGAAGCCTGGGGGGTACCCCCATCGAAGTGCAGGGCGTGCAAAACCGAATTCGATTCAAGTTAAAGAAATGACGGGTTGACTGACGATATGATGAGTAAGGTACGGGTGCTGATAATGCTGTTGGCCTTACCCTGCTTTCTGGGCACGGTAAGCCCTTGCGCCCGGGCAGAATCATCGGCGTCACTCACTGCGCTGGTGTACAAAAAAATCGTTGAATCTCAACAGGCGCTGCGGGAAAAAAAGCTGGAGGCCTCGCAATCCATTCTGGAAAGCATTGCCGAAGGCTCCCGCAATACCGCCTATGACAACGCCATGATCTGGCACATGCTGGGCTACGTTTATTATGAACAGGGGGATTTGAAAAAAGCCGCCACCACTTTCGAAAAGGTATTCGACTATTCAATCCCGCAAAGCCTTAGCGTCAGTAACCATAAAATTCTGGGGCAGGTGTATATGGCTTTGTCCCAGTTTCAGGAAGCTCTGCCCCATTTACGCCTGTGGCTGGAATCCGGCGACGAGGGCAAGGAAGAAGCCCACGCACTGATAGCCCACTGCTATTACGAAATGAAGCAGTACCCATCAGCCGTATCCCATTTACAGGCGGCCATCGATGGCTATCGCGCGCAAGGCAGAACGCCGCGTGAATCCTGGCTCAATCTGCTACAGGCCAGCCTCGCCCACGTGGATGATGTTGAGCACCGCATCGACACCATTAAACTGCTGCTGGCCTGGTTCCCCAAGAAGGAATACTGGCTGGCGCTGGCCAGCGCCTACGCTCAATTGGAACAGATGGATAAATACCTGGCCATTCTGGCCCTGGCGGAACGGGATGATCTGCTCACCAGCGAATCCCAGTACGTCTCCCTGGCCAGCGTGTACTTTGCCGAAGGCGCGCCGCAGAAAACCGCGCAGATTCTGGAGCAGGGCATGCAACGTAACCTGGTACGGCGCAATATCCGCAACCTGCGCTTTCTGGCCTCCGCCTATTCCATGGCGCGGGAATACGACAAGGCCCTGCTGCCCCTGCAGGAAGCCGCCGCGCAATCCAAAGACGGCGAGCTGGACATCATGCTGGGCAACGCATTGTATCAACTGGCCCGCTGGCAGGACGCCAGTAAGGCGTTGGCGAAGGGCCTGGATAAAGGCCTGGTCAAAGGCCCGGATGACAAACGAGGCCGGGATCAGGCCACCACCGCCTGGCTCATGTTGGGACAAAGCCTGCTGAATCTGAAACAATACGACCAGGCCATCGCCGCCTTTGAGCAGGCGGCGCTGGACGAAACCCGCGGCGAACAAGCGCAGCAGTGGATCAAGTACGCCCGCTATGAACAGGAACGACAGGAAAACCTGAAGTTGGAGGCCAACCCGTCATGAGTACCGCAACCATGCACGCCATTGTTATCCAGACCGATCAATCCCTGCACTGGCAACAGCAACCACAACCCGCACCCGGGCCGGAGCAGGTGGCCATCCGGGTGCGTGCCAGTGCCGTCAACCGTGCCGACCTGATGCAACGCGCCGGGCTGTACCCACCACCACCGGGAGCCAGTGAGATTCTGGGCCTGGAATGTGCCGGAGAGATCAGCGCAGTAGGGGATAATGTAGCGCAGTGGCGGGTGGGCGACCGGGTCTGCGCCCTGTTGGCCGGTGGAGGGTACGCCGAAACCGTGGTCTGTCACGCCTCCCATGTATTGCCGATTCCCACGGGATTGGATTTTGTGCAGGCGGCAGCCTTACCGGAAGTGTTTGCCACCGCCTGGCTTAACCTGTTCATGCTGGCGGAACTGGCGCCGGGCCAGAAAGCCGTTCTGCACGCCGGGGCCAGTGGCGTGGGCAGCGCCGGCATTCAGCTGTGCAACGCCATGGGCAATCCGGTGTTTGTGACCGTAGGCAGCCAGGCCAAACTGGACACCTGCATCGCACTGGGGGCCGACACGGGCCACCTGCGCAGCGAAGGGGATTTTGAGGCCGCGGTGAAAGCCTGGGCCGGAAAGACCGGCGTTGACGCAATCCTTGATCCAGTCGGCGGCAATTATCTGGAGCAGAACATAAGATGTCTGAACACCGATGGCAGCCTGGTGATCATCGGCCTGATGGGGGGCCGCAGCGGGTCATTGGACCTGGGCCGGCTCCTGGTCAAGCGCATACGGGTGATCGGGTCCACGTTACGCAGCCGCAGCGACGCCAGCAAAGCTTCCGTGATCCAGGCGTTACGGGAGCGGGTCTGGCCATTGTTTGAGCAGGGCACATTGAAGCCGGTCATTGAATGTCGTTTCCCCATTGAACAGGCGGGGCAAGCCTTTGATCTGGTGGCCAGCAATCAAACCACCGGCAAAGTCATTCTGGAATTACCCTGAAGAATCCGCCTGCAGAAAGCCCATCAGGCTGTTAGAATTATTAATCAGAATAACGTGAAAACAGGGGGATAGGCCGTGGAAGCGCCACATCTGGCACAACCGGATCCGTTGATTGAGACCGGCGATCTGGCCATGTTTTCAGATCAGGAAGATCTGTTTAACGCCGGTGAGACCAAAACATTCAACATGTCCCGCCTCAACCAAACCATCACCGATTCCGCCCATCGCGCCCTGCAGGTCTGTAATGCCCAGGCCCAACTGATGCTGGCCAAGTATCAGACCGAATCCGCCGACGACATGAAGGTGGCCCGGCTCAAGGCCGAGCACATCGCCTACGATCTGGGGGATTCCGAATACGACCCCAATCAGGAACGGGACAACCCCTTCGATGAAACCCTGCTGGCGCAGGCCTGGCAGGAAGGCTATGACGCCGCCCGCAGCGCCAAGCGCTTTCGCCCCATGCTGCAGATCGAGCAGAAGTACTGGGAAGAAGGGGTGAACACCGAAGACGCCCGCTCACAATACGAGCTGTGCGCCCTGCAATTGTTTCGCATCGCCTCCCAGGTGGATGATCCCCACAGCAGTGAACGGGCCAAACGCCTGGCCATGGAAATGTGCCGCTATCACGAAGGGGAAACCCCCTCCAACAACCGCCAGGCGGAGATAGACCGGTTTATGGCCAAACAGGCAGAGCGCATTGCCCGGGCCATCGATTTCTGACGCGTAAATCTCACTTCACCTCGCCCCGCCATGATTCCCGTAGCGGGCCTATTCACATTAAATGTGTGCAGTATTTGGCATCGTTTTTCAAACTACGGATTGCGTAGTTTGTTACTACGCAATCCGTAGTGCATTACTACAGTTTGAGGATTAGAACACCACCGTCCGGCTCCCTACCATGGGCGCATCAAAGAGTTACCCGTATCCACTCTTGATACCAACAACGTTTCAACATAACCCCATGGAGATAATCATGACACGCTCACAACCCAACCTGAAACTCCCCTTACTCGGCGCCGTGCTGGGTGCAACCCTGACCCTGTCCGGCAACAGCCAGGCTCTGCCACCGGTGAATCAGGACCCCACTATTCCGCCGGAGTATGACCGGCCTGCGGCACCCACGCTGGCGCTATCGCGCACTGACGCCGCCATCAGCCTGCGCCTGGCGGACAGTTCCGCCTACGAAGACGGCTACTACATCCAGATGCGAAACAGCAGTAACCAGTGGGTAACCATCCGCAGCAGCGGACCCCTGCTTTCCTATCAAAGCCTGTCCACCACTCAGGCGGGCTTGAAGCCGGATAACCGGTACTGTTTCCGGGGGGCGGCGTACAACCAGACAGGCACCAGTTATTCCGCCATAAAATGCGCCTACACCTATGACGGTAACGATAACCAGGTGTGGCGCGTGCAGCTGGCCATTGAAACCGGCAGCGGCTCGCAAAGCGGCACCAACGATCTGGTGTGGGTGCGCATGAACTCCGCCTCAGGCAACGAGTATCCCAGCGGCAACCTCACCGTGGTGGATTACCCGGGGCAGGATTTCAACGGCGGCACCACTCAAACCGTTGACTTGAACCTGACCGGCCTGTCGCAAATGAGCGACATCAACACCCTTGGCATTTACAAGTCGGGCACCGATGACTGGTGCATCCGCTCGGTGAAGCTGCTGGTGAATAACATTGAAGTATTCGGTGAGGATTACAGCACTGCCGGCAGCGACTGCCAGAATATGCCCAGCCTGTTTTCCGGATTCAGCATGCTGAGCTTCAATCGGTCAGCCCTGCGGGCCGCCAGCAGCTGGCAAAACTACGACGAAGACGTGGCCCTGGGTCTGCTGGGCGCCTTAGGCATTTGGAACACTGAACTGGTGTCTCGCCTGTCCGGTATGATCGGCCACAAAATGTATTACAACGAACTGAGCTGGCGCGACAATTTCGACACTCCGGTGAGCATCACTGCGGTGTGTGACAGCAGCAATCAATGTGATCGCCTGCACGTGGATCTGAACCTGGAGGCCGCCGCCAACATTCTGGATCTGGGCACACTGCACCCCAACGTGGACATCAATTTCGACCTGCTGGTGGATTGCGATACCGATGCCCTGGTCATCAGTACCGAAAACTTCACCGTAACGGCGGATTCTACCCTGGCCCAGGAAATCCTCAGCGTTGGTTTGGTGAACTACGTGGACGGCCAGGTGGAAAGCGCCATCCGCGATGCCTGGGAGGCCATCTCCCAAACCGTCAGTGGCGTACCGGAGTGTGAGGTGATCATCAACCAGGACGGTGACGTATACCTGCAATTAGTGGATTGATCCACCCAGGCTGCGCCCCTGTAGCAGGTGGCGCAGCACAGTCTAATTTATTGATATTCCGCTGGAAAACCTCATTCCATAGACGCCGGCGCAGACCCCTGTCCGGCGCGCTGGCATCACGCCGCAAAGCTCCTACACTTATAGTTATATGTATCACCAAGGAAAGTGTTGCGGTAACCATGGCGTTGGATCTGATCCCCTATCATAAGAAGAACGTGCTGATCATTGAGGATCTGGCGGAAATGCGTTCTTCCATGAAATCCATGCTGGCCAATATGGGTGTTCAGCAAATGGAAACAGTGAACAACGGCGAAGAGGCACTGGCCAAACTGGCCCTCAATCAGTACGACATTGTTTTTTCCGATTATGAACTGGGGCGGGGCAAGGATGGCCAACAGATCCTGGAAGAAGTGCGCTACTCGGGCCTGATCCCCGCCGCCACTGTGTACATTATGGTCACCGCCGCACAGACCGTGGAAATGGTCATGGGAGCACTGGAATTCGAACCTGATGGCTACATCACCAAACCGGTCACACTGGAAATTCTGCGCACCCGCCTTAACCGTATAATCCGCACCAAAGACGTATACCGCGAAATCAATCGGGCCATCGATAAAAACGATATTAATGGCGCACTGGAAGCCTGCAATCGCCTGGCGGTGGAGAAGCCGAAATTCGCACTGCCCGCCTATCGCATCAAAGGCAAGCTGCTGCTGGGCGAAAAACGCTACGAGGAAGCCCGCGACATTTACGACACTGTGTTGGGCATCAAGCGGGTTGCCTGGGCGGTGCTGGGCATGGGCAAGGTGGAGTATTTCAGCGGCAACTACGAAGCAGCCCAGGAGCTGCTGGAAAGCCTGGCCAAAACCAAATCCAAATACGTGGAAGCCTTTGACTGGTTATCCAAAGTGCTGGAGGCCCAGGGCAAGTTCAAGGCCGCACAACAGGTACTGCAACAGGCGGTGGAAGAATCCCCCAAAGCGGTGGTACGGCAACAGGAGCTGGCGCGACTGGCGGAACTCAACGGCGATATGGAAACCATGTACAAGGCCTGTCGTAAAGCCACCGGACTGTCAAAAAATTCCGTGTTCCGCAATGCTGACAATTACATACGCTACGCCAAAGCCCTGCAGGCCAAGATCAAGCACGGCAGCATGCGGGATCAGAAGCTGGCCATCAGCGAAGCGTTCTCCCACATTGAAACGGCGAAAACCGATTTCCATCTGAATCTGTCCCAAATGGTAAAGTGCGGCCTGGTGGAAGCCCAGACTCTGTACAATTCCGGTAAGAACCTGGAAGGCAAGATGGCGTACCGGGCCGTCTGTTCCATGGTAAAAGACGATAGCACGCTGTCGCTGGATGATCAGCTGGATATGCTGGTGGCCAAATTACAATTTGAGGATGAGGCGGACTCCCGCGCCTACGGTACCGATCTGCTGAAAAAAATCGGCAGCAATCGACGCCTGCAATCCAAGTATTACAGTATTCTGGATTTCCACCTGTCCAAACTACCTGAAGCACGCATGGAACTGTTGAAACAACGGGGCAACGAACTGTTGGGCATCAAGGATTATGAAGAAGCCTGGGAGGTATTGTACAAAGCCACCCGCCTGCCCTGCACCGATGTGGATTGCCAGTTGGACGCGCTGAAGGCGGTGGTGAATCTGTACAAGCAGGGCAAGCGTAATTCCGAACTGCTGAACCAGGCCAATGAGCTGTTCAACATTCTGCAAAATATGGACAGCGGTGATCCCCGTTATCCCACCCTGGAAAAACTTCGACTGCAATGGGCCGAGCAAACCCCCGATGACTCACAATCCGCAACTGGCTGATCAGCTTCTCGCTGCCTCCATCCACGAAATCAAAAACCGCTTTGGACTGATGTTTTCGCAGCTGGACCAGCTGCTGGCGGCGCTGCCCCTGGACGACACCCTGAGCCACAACGCCCAGCAGATCAAGAGTGAGGCGGAATTTATCGGTGCCGAACTGGTGCGGGTGCTGGCCAGTTACAAAACTCTGGAAGGGGAAAATATTGTTAACGCGGATCAGCAGTTTCTGGTGGATTTTCTGGAAGAGAAAGTCGCCCGCCATGCCAATACCGTACGCGCTCACGACCTGAACCTTGCGTACGATTGTGATGAAGAGCTGGATGGCTTTTTTGACGCCGGCATCGTCAATATCGTATTGGATACCGCTATTTATAACGCCGTGCAAGAAGGGGCCAAAACCATCCTGCTGACGGCCGATCAGGATAGCGAAGGTCATGCGCTGCGTATCCAGATTCACGATGACGGCCCCGGCTTTCCCGCCGCCATGCTGGAAACCGATGCCGCAGCGGGCACCGGGCAGGGCAGGGTGAAGGCCGATGGCCAGTCCACGGGGCTGGGTTTGTATTTCGCCCGGCGCCTGATAAGCCAACATCAGGAAGCGGACCAAGCGGGCTACGTGGAGCTGGGGGCCAGCGACCGCCTCACCGGTGCCTGTGTGAGCCTGGTTTTACCTCAGTGAAACCGGCGCAGGTAAATCCTTTCATCAATTAAGTTTTCATCCTCTCCTACGGCTTATTTTTAGCTGTTTATTGTCATTCAATTTGTCTATCTAATAGGTTATGGAAATCTGTTCTGGATCGCCCATAACTACATCAAATCTAAACCGGCAACCATATCTTAAGTTAAATCCACTTGGAGCGGACAATGAACAGACCTATCAGAACAAAAGGAAGATATATATATCTTCTCTCTCTTATTTGCTTATATATTCAGATTGCCTCGTGCGGCAGTGAACAAGATCCAGTTACCATTACTTTTGGAGTAACTCCTGGAGTCATTAACTACGGGGACGAAGCTAACTTAAACTGGAACATTAGCCTGGCTTCTAACCAATCCCTGCAAGGAGTGACAATTGACCCAAATATTGGCATTGTAAATGAAAACGGAACCATTACAGTCTCACCCAATAACACCACGGAATACACTCTAACAGCACTTATAAATGATTCTGAGGGCTCCCAAACTCAATACACTAAAAAAATAACTTTACTTGTAGAACAAGGAACAGCATGGGATTGGCAACGTGACGATGTATATTCAGATTTTAATAATATCCAAATTCTCTCTCCGTGGAAATCTGATCAACACTTTGGTGTCGATGTAACCGGATATAGACATCCTGCTGCTGATGGTTGGCGCTTATTCGTAAAACGACTTTCTTGTGACGATTATATTGAAGGCTGCTCAATAGCTGATTTACCTGACTACGAAGATCGTAGAAATTTTCCTTACTTTGCGCTGTACAACATACATTCGGGACAACTTAGAATATTTGTCTACATCAACAAACCAAACTTTACCGGCAGCAAACAGCTCGTTGTAACATCTAGCATCACTGATACTGGATTTCTATCCGATTACGGATTATCACTACAAGAAACCGACTTCAGCCTTCCACTTACTGAGAAGGATCAACAACAAAATCAACAAGTTTTTATAATGAAAAGTTTTGTCAACAAATGGGCTGTGATGGATCGCCATCTGTCATATGATCCAAACGCCATTCCATCTTCACTGGCTCTTGAATTATTTTTTGAGGAAAAAGTAACTGAAGAAGTTAACCTCGCAGGTACTTTTGAATTTAGCTTAACTAGCCAGCAATCCAATGGAAGCAAAGATATTCTTTCAAGTATCTTGAAGTTACCTGGAACTATCAAAAAGAATAAAAAGAACATTGCTAATTCTGGCCAAGATATCATTGACGTTTCCAATGATCTCAGAAATTCTAACAATAGTTTGGTCGACTTTCCGGATGGTTTGCTGGATCGTGCCACGGCATTCGGTACATTTCTAATAGGAAACGCAAGTACGTTTGGTGCTATTCAAGGATTTATCGGAGGTTTAGACATAATTTCAGGATTATCTAATTTTTCAGGTAAATCTTCCTCCGTCCAGTATGGCAGCGGTACGATTACTTTGAATGGGACCATTGTAAACCAATTCCCACAAAACCAGATTGCTATCAATCTCGATGACAATACTTACAGGTTAAATAAAGATTCTTTAGGATTGTTTTCAATTGTCAGGTCACCCCAAATTTGGGTGCAGCCCTACTGCGGCAATACTACAATGCAAAGTCTTAATTTTAGTTGTCCGTTTGTGCACCGTTATATTGAAAATTCCAACGACGAGATTGAATCCGAATTTAGATATACTCCCGCTTCCTTAACGTGGCGCTTTGAAGAAAATCTTAGGGACCTGGTTTTAGTAAACCCGGATTCAGATATGATCTTGACCAATATTGCTGTAGAACCCCTAATTGAGTATAGAGAACCTTATTATCTTAGATTTAAAGACAATACTGGGCAAGATGGTGGTGTTATCGACGACTATCGGCAATTTATTAGTTGGGGCAGCGTAACCGATGAATTCGATTTCTCCAGCAGACTTGCAAAGATCACCTCTACTCCATTTCCAAGCTGGGCCACTTTAGATTCTTTTATAGGAAATAGATTTTTGACAGAAACAAGCACCAAAACTCTAGAAACAAAGGTTTCTGCTTCTAGACAGGTGGTATCTAGAATGGTCGGCCGCTATTACGATGAAGCTGAAACAGGAAACAGATTTCCTGCAGATACTGGTATCACCTGTAATTGCCAGCCTACTCGATTGGAATATCGTATATACCTTTCGTTTGTACATAAAGACGAAGTAGGCTCTACGAATCCCACAATTTTTTCAGAGCACATATTAACCTATAAACCTGAATTAATTATAGGTAGCCCAGGAGACTGAATGAAACTCTAGA
This sequence comes from Ketobacter sp. GenoA1, assembly GCF_003671475.1. Taxonomy (NCBI): domain Bacteria; kingdom Pseudomonadati; phylum Pseudomonadota; class Gammaproteobacteria; order Pseudomonadales; family Ketobacteraceae; genus Ketobacter; species Ketobacter sp. GenoA1. The sequence goes on from NZ_RCHM01000030.1 coordinate 50,266, forward strand.
TCAGGTGTAGGTGTTTACACCTGCGCCTGTGTGAGCCTGGTTTTACCTCAGTGAAACCGGCGCTTAAAAGCTGCCACCACCGCCGTTAAAGTTGGCAAACGGCAGAGGGCCACTGGTGGAGTTGGGGGAGCCCAAGCCTGCGGGCCCCCCGTTAAACATGGGTGACGGCAGTGGCAGATTAACCGGTGCCCAACCACCCGAGCTGGCGCTGCCGAAATTTGCACCCATGGCGGGGGCCGGTGCGGCGGTTGCCGGCAACGCGGCCGCGGCCCGCACCGCAGCCACCTGGGGTGCATGTTCCACTCCGAAATTAGCCCGGAGAAAAGTCGAATTGCACATCTCATCACGGGACATCTGACGGTGTCGGTCACCGGCTGCAAAGCAGTGCAGCATCGCCCAGGCGGCCACAAAGGCGCCGGTACGCCCCTGCCCATAGCCGCAATGCACCAACACACCACCACCGCCAGCCAGGGTCTGCTGCATGGTATTGGCGGCGTTCTGCAATTGAAAAGCGCTGGGCGCGGTGCGATCCTGCACGGAATAATGGTGGTGGGCGATGTTAGCGCCTGCCAACAAGTCGCGGGACTGATCGGTAATGCCCAGTTCATTGGCACTGATGATGCACCGGATGCCTTTCAGCTTCAGAAACATAATCTGCACCATGCTATAGCTTTGCACAGAGTCGTGATGGCTGTTGTATCCCGGCTGGGAGGAGCGGGCCACCTTGCCATCCACCACCCATTGAAAGTTGCTGAACCCCATTTCGGTGCCGGGATTATAGTTGTAACGGTTCAGGCCGTAGAGGGTATCGGTCATGGTGCGTGCCTCGTAACAGGTGCATAGTAGGGGTTGTTATCTGTTATACGCTCCCCGCGCACCCAAAGTTGCAGCCAGAAACGTTTTTTTTCGAAAAACCCGGCGCGCGCCTAACCACCTTGATCATCAAGATAATTTACATGGCCCCCAGACAACTCCATCCAAGTATCGAAGCTTTAACGCTAATCAGGCTATAATAGGCGCCTTTTTGAATTCGAGCGCTTCACGATCAAGGTTTTCCATGAGCGAACAGACTTCCGGCCAAGATAAGCCCCTGACTTTTCAGGAACTCATTCTCACCCTGCAGAATTTCTGGGCCTCCCGGGGTTGTGTGGTGATTCAACCCTATGACATGGAGATGGGGGCCGGTACCTTCCACACCGCCACGTTCCTGCGTGCCATCGGGCCGGAAACCTGGAACGCCGCCTATGTGCAGCCCAGCCGCCGCCCCACCGACGGCCGCTACGGGGACAACCCCAACCGCCTGCAGCACTATTATCAGTTCCAGGTGGTGCTGAAACCCAGCCCGTCGGATATCCAGGAACTGTATCTGGAATCCCTGCGCCTGTTGGGCATCGATACCCGCGCCCACGATGTACGCTTTGTGGAAGACAACTGGGAATCCCCCACGTTAGGCGCCTGGGGCCTGGGCTGGGAAGTGTGGCTCAACGGCATGGAAGTTACCCAGTTCACCTATTTCCAGCAGGTGGGCGGGGTAGAGTGCTACCCGGTTACCGGTGAGATCACCTACGGCCTGGAGCGCCTGTGCATGTACCTGCAGGGTGTGGATTCCGTCTACGATCTGGTGTGGACCGACGGCCCCTTCGGCAAGGTCACCTACGGTGATGTGTTCCACCAGAATGAAGTGGAGATGTCCACGTACAACTTTGAGCACGCCAATGTGCCCAAGCTGTTTGAACTGTTCGACTACTACGAAGCCGAATCCAATAAACTGATGGAACAGGAGTTGCCGCTTCCCGCCTATGAGATGGTGGTGAAGGCCTCCCACACCTTTAACCTGCTGGACGCCCGCCGCGCCATTTCCGTCACCGAGCGTCAACGGTTCATTTTGCGTGTGCGTACCCTGGCCCGCAACATCGCCAAAAGCTACCTGAAAGCCCGGGCCAAACTGGGCTTTCCCATGGCCGAGGCCAGCCTGCGCGATGAAGTGCTGGCGAAACTGGCACAGGAGGACGCGGCATGAGCACACAGGATTTTCTGGTGGAACTGGGCACCGAAGAGCTGCCGCCCAAAGCACTCAATCAGTTGTCGCAAAGTTTTTGCGCAGGCATTGTCAGCGGCCTGGAAAGCGCCGGCCTGCCACACGCCGAGGTGCACGCCTATGCCGCCCCCCGGCGCCTGGCGGTGCTGGTGAAGGCATTGGCCACCCAACAACCGGATCGGGTGCAGAATATTGACGGGCCACCGGTCGCCGCGGCGTTTGATGCCGACGGCAACCCCACCAAGGCGGCACTGGGCTTTGCCAAAAAGAACGGTGTGGACGTGGCTGAGCTGGATAACAGCGGCCCTAAACTGCGCTACGTGAAAGAAGTCAAAGGTCATCCGGCCCGCGACCTGCTGCCGGACATCGTGGCCCAGTCGCTGAATGATCTGCCGATCCCCAAGCGCATGCGTTGGGGTGCTTCCCGGGTTGAATTTGTGCGCCCCACCCAATGGCTGGTGATGCTGCTGGGGGATCAGGTGGTGGAATGCGATATTCTGGCACAGACTGCCGGGCATGAATCCCGCGGCCATCGTTTTCACCATCCGGAGAAAGTCCGCATCAGTGCACCGGCCAACTATCTGGAAGATCTGCGCGCCGCCTGGGTGGTCGCGGATTTTGCCGAGCGCCGAGCCATCATCGAACAACGCGTGCATGAGCTGGCGGCCCGGGAAAACGGCACCGCCATCGTACCGGAAGCACTACTGGATGAAGTCACCGCCTTGGTGGAATGGCCGGTGCCGCTGGTGTGTTCCTTCGAGGAGCGCTTTCTTGAAGTACCGCAGGAAGCCCTGATTCTCACCATGCAGGATAACCAGAAATACTTCTGCCTGCTGGATGCCAACGGTAAGTTGCTGCCGCGCTTTATTACGGTGGCCAACCTGGACAGCACACAGCCCGAGTTTATCGTACAGGGCAACGAGAAAGTGGTGCGACCACGGCTCAACGACGCCGAATTTTTCTTTAATCAGGATAAGAAAACCACCTTGGCATCCCATAACCAGCGCCTGCAACAGGTGGTGTTCCAGAACGAGCTGGGCAGTGTCTTCGACAAGGCCTCACGGGTTTCCCAACTGGCGGGGTTCATTGCCGCTGCCTTGGGTGCCGATCAGGGCCTGGCGCAACGGGCCGGTTTGCTGTCCAAGTGCGACCTGTCCACCGAAATGGTAGGGGAGTTCCCGGAGCTGCAGGGCATCATGGGTACCTATTACGCCCGCCACGACGGCGAGGCGGAAGAGGTGGCACTGGCCTTGAACGAACAGTATCAACCTCGCTTCGCCGGCGATGAGCTACCGTCCACCACCACCGGTCAGGCGGTGGCCATTGCCGATAAAGTGGATACGCTGGTGGGTATTCTGGGTATCGGCAAACACCCCACCGGCGACAAGGACCCGTTTGCGTTGCGCCGTGCCGCACTGGGCGTGTTGCGCATTATTGTCGGCAGGGAACTGCCATTGGATCTGGCCGCCCTGGCACAGCAGGCCGCGGCCCTGTACGGGGATAAACTCACCAACAGCAATGTTCAGCAGGATGTTATGGCGTTTATGAACGGCCGCTACCAGACCTGGTTTGTGGAAGAGGGTATCGGCGTGGACATCGTCAAAGCGGTGTTGGCGGTGAATCCCACCCAACCACTGGATTTTTATCGGCGGGCCAAGGCGGTACAGTCGTTCAAGCAACTGCCGCAAGCGGACGCGCTGGCTGCTGCCAACAAACGGGTGGGCAACATTCTCTCCAAGCGTGATCAAAGTCAGCCCCTGCCGGCCATAAACAGTGACCTGTTGCAGGATGATGAAGAAAAAATGCTGGCCAGTGCCATCGCATTGCATCAAACCGACAGCAACATGGATTACCCGGCCCGGCTGCAATCCCTGGCTGCCTTGCGCGAACCGGTGGATGCGTTTTTTGACAAGGTGATGGTGAACGTGGACGACGAGGCTCTGCGCAATAATCGCCTGGCACTGCTGGATCAACTGCACCAGCTGTTTTTGGATATTGCGGATATTGCCGAGCTGCAGTAGCCCCTGATTAAGGAAGTCTGACGCACTCCATGAATACCGTTCGCGGATTGATCTTCAATGTGTTCTACGCCCTCAGCGTACTGATGGCCAGTGTACCGGTGGTGATCCTGGGTCCGTTCCTGGGATTTCAGGGCCGGATCCGGTTGTTCGCCTTTTGGACCCGGGTGGTATTGTGGTATCTGCGCATTATTTGCGGCATTCGCGTGCGGGTCATCGGCCAGGACAACATTCCCTCACAACCGGTGGTGGTGGTGGCCAACCATCAAAGCACCTGGGAAACCTACGCCCTGTATCATCTGTTGTACCCCGTCTGTACCGTGCTGAAGAAGGAGCTCACCTATATTCCGGTGTTCGGTTGGCTGCTGCTGTGGGCGCGCCCCATCGTCATCGACCGCAGCAAAAAGGCCACCGCGTTGAAGGAAATTCTACGCCAGGGGCGCAACCGGTTGAATTCGGGCCTGTCCGTGCTGATCTTTCCTGAAGGCACCCGGGTTCCGCCCGGGGAGACCCGTAGCCATCTGCCCGGTGGCGCCATGCTGGCGGTGAAAAGCGGCACCCCGGTATTGCCAGTGGCGCACAACGCCGGTCTGCATTGGCCGGCCCATAAGCTGGAAAAAATCCCGGGGGAAATCGTGGTGAAAATCGGTGCGCCGATTTCCTCCGAGGGCAAATCAGCCAAAGAACTGAATGCGCAGTTAGAACATTGGTTGAACACCGAAAAGGCACAATTGTTGGCCACCAATTAGCCAATGTTTCCAGTCTTCCCGTAGTGCGTTCCTATTGGTAACAAAGTTATCCACAGACTGACTGTTTACTCAATTAGATTGATTTTTTCGGGCGAAATGTAAGCCATCACTTACTGCAGAGCCGCCGGAGAGCCATTGAAACCAACATAACTCACTGTTTTTAAAGACAAAATTTCTCAGAATCCCGAAACCGGGGATAGTGGCCGTAGCAAGTACTCACCTTCAAGCACCGTTCACTGCGCCACTGGAACTGCGCCCCTTATTCACATTTTTATCCACAGCTTTTTCCAGAGCAGATCGGATAAGTTCCATATTGACCGGTTTGAGCAGATGATCGCTAAAAATCGAACGGGCCCGTTGCGCAGACGAAAATTCATGACCGGACAGGGCCACCATGGGTGGTGGTTTATCATCCAAACGCTGTAATTGCGCCGCCAGCTCTTCCCCGGAACAGTCCGGCAGGCCCATGTCCATCAGGATCAAGTCCGGCTTAAGGGCGGCATAGGCCTGCTGCGCGTCGGCTCCACTAGCGGCGATTTGCACCTGCCAACCCAGGCTCTCGATCAGCAAGGCGGTCATCCTGGCCGCATCTTCGTCGTCTTCCACCAACAGCAATCGCCGTTGATTCTCTGCCGGTGCCGGTGCCGGTGCAGGATCAGGTGATGGCGAAGGCGATGACTCCAGCAGGTGGAGAATGCATTGCACCAGGCGCCCCTCATCCACCGGTTTGCTGAGATAATCGGTACAGCCCGCAGCCAGACAGCGCTCCCGCTCCCCCTCCATGGTGGCGGCGGTCAAGGCTACAATAGGGCCACTATAGCCCTGCTTACGCAACTGTGCCGTGGCCTCCAGACCATCCATCACCGGCATCTGTATATCCATCAGTACCAAATCAAACGGTTGCTGCTGCTGCGCCGCCATCACCTTCTCCAGCGCCTCGCGGCCGTCAACGGCCACCTCCGTGCGCACACCCATGCCCGCCAGGATCTGCCCCAGTAAAACCCGCAAATCCGGCACATCGTCGGCAACCAGGATGCGTGCCTGTAACCGGGGCAGCTCCGGCGGCAAGGTACTGGCCCCCAGCCGGTCCAGCTCCAATGCAACCCACGCCACATCCTCCGGCAGCCCCACCGCAATCTTTACCGTAAAACAACTGCCCTTGCCCAGTTCGCTCTGCACCGTGATATCGCCACCCAGGCGCTGCGCCAACTGACGGCTGATGGCAAGCCCCAGACCGGTACCTTCGCTCTGCGGGCGCTGTACCGCCGGTGCCTGGGAAAACGGCTTGAACAATTTCGGCAAAAACTCCGGAGCGATCCCCATGCCCGTATCGGTTATTTGCAGGTTCAATATCCAATCGTCCAGCGCCTCTTCCAGGGTCACCTGAAAGCTCACCTGACCCTGGTGGGTAAATTTGATGGCGTTACCCAGTATGTTCAACAACACCTGGCGCAAACGTGTTGGATCGGTATGAATCACCGAGGGTAAACGTTGTGGTGCCAGGAATTGCAAGCGGATGTTCTTGTCGTCGGCCCGCACCCGCAATAAATGATAAACATCACTGAGAAAGCGGGGAAAATCCAGCGGGTGTGTTTCCAATTCCAGTTTACCCGCTTCAATCTTGGATAAATCCAGTACGTCGTTAAGCAGGCTCAACAGGTGATGGCCGTTGCGTTTGATCACACCCAGATAATCCACGGTGTCATCGGAACTTTGCCTGATGAGCAAGTCGGTGTAACCCAGAATGGACGAGAGCGGGGTGCGCAATTCATGGCTCAGGTGAGCCAGAAATTCGGACTTGGCGCGGTTCTCGGATTCGGCCCGCAGCCGTTCCATGCGTTCCACTTCGGTTTCGCGCCGGGCAATGGCGTAACGAATGGCCCGAGCCAAACGGGATTCCGTCAGATTGGATTTGACCAGATAATCCACGGCGCCGGCAGACAATGCCTGCTCATCCAGATGCTCATCATCCTGACCGGTGAGCATGATAATCGGACGGTTAAAGCCCAGCGTTTGCGCTTCCTTCAATAAGGACACACCATCACTGGGGCCCAATGCGTAATCCATCAGACACACATCATGCTCATTGAGACTCAGCAACTCACGGGCAGATTGCAGATCCGCTGCCCAATCGAGCCGGTAAGCACCGCCGGCGATATCATCCAGCAGATCGCGAGTGATGATATAATCATCCTCGTCATCTTCCACCAGTAACAAACGAATCTCTCGCACGGCGGGTTACCCGTTGCACTCACCGTTTAGGGTTTGCGGCAATTCCACAAATTCCACCCAGTAGGTACCCAGGGCTTTCATCAACTCCACCAGCCCTTCAAACGTCACCGGCTTGGTAAGATAAGAGGCAGCACCCAGATCATAACCCTTGAGCATGTCTTCTTCGGTTTTCGAGGTGGTGAGGATCACCACCGGTATGCGCCGTAACCGGGGATCAGCTTTGATTTTCGCCAGTGCCTCCCGGCCGTCCATCCGTGGCATATTCAAATCCAGCAATATAAGGCTGGGCCAGATGTGTTCCTGATCCTTGAACTGGCCTTCTCCCCGCAGATATTCCAATAACTCAACCCCATCGTTCACCAGAATCAAGGTGTTGTTGACCCGGCTTTCCTGCAACGCCTCCTGAGTCAGCAGTTGGTCGTCTTTATCGTCATCGGCCATCAGAATCACAATAGGCTTTCCGTTGTTCATGATGTCTCTCTCTCGGCTGCAAACTGCAAAGGCGGATTAAAAGGAAGCTCCAACTCGAAGGTAGTGCCCACACCGGGCTCGCTGCGTGCGGTAATCTCACCGCCATGTCGTTCCACTATGCGGCGGCAGATAGCCAACCCGATCCCGGTACCTTCGTATTCATGGCGGCCGTGGAGCCGCTGAAACGGCGTGAAGATCTTGTCCAGGTACTGATCATCGAAACCGATGCCATTATCTTCGATGGCAAGGCGATAGCGTTGTTCCTGCTGCTCACAACGAATCCTGATATGGGGGGCCCGGTCGGTGGGCACAAACTTTAACGCGTTGCCGATAATGTTCTGCAGCAACTGCTTCATTTGCGACGGGTCCGCATTCACCACCGGCAGCGTATCCTTTTCAATGACCGCACGGGTTTCTTCGATTGGTACCGCCAGATTATCCAGCACTTCTGCCAGCACCAGATTTAGATCCACCTTAAGAAATGGTTTGGCACGAGTGGATACCCGCGAGAAAGTCAGCAGATCATCGATCAGCTTGGACATGCGCAGGGCCGCGTTCTGCATTCGTTGTATGTAATCGGCACCATCACCGATCTGGTCACCATAACGGGATTTCAACCGATCGCCAAAGGTGCGGATCTTGCGCAGGGGCTCCTGCAGATCGTGGGATGCCACAAAGGCGAAATCCTGCAACTCCCGGTTGCTGCGTTTCAGCTCTTCTGAATAACGCTGCAACGCCCGGGTTCGCTCTTCTACAACAGCCTCCAGGTGGGTCGCTTCCAATTGTTGGCGGCTGATGGCCCGATACAACAGCACCGCGATGAATATCAGCAGCATAAGCACCAAACCGTTGGCCACCACGATGGTTTGCATGACGGTTTTACGGCTGCGGCCTGCCTCACGGGATTGGGTTTCCAACAGTTGGTATTCAGCCTCCTCCATCTGCATGATCAGGTTACGGATATTGGTAAGGCTCTCATGGCTGGCAAACATGTTGCTGGATGACAGCCAATCCAACTCCGCGTTCTCACTGCGCAGATTAATGTGATCGGTCATCTGATCCAAACGTTCCAGAATCGCATCCTCCAGATCATTGATACGCTGGGTTTGTTCCGGTAACTCAGGGTTAAAACTGCGCAGATGGGAGATGTGCTGCTGAATGTTTTCCAGGGAGGTAAAGTACGGCCGCAGGTGATCCGCCTTGCCGGTAATCAGAAAGCCCCGCAAGCCCAGCTCAGCATCCTGGACCGACGAAAATACATCCTTGATCGCCCGCAATATGGATTTAGTGGTGCTGGCCCGTTGCTCATTATGCACCAGCTTTTCGATGGCCTGATAGGATTGCACTGCGTTAATACCCATCAACAGGACTAAAGCGAGGATGCTGAAAAGCCAGACCCGGTGTAAGACACTGATGCTATGCTTCATAAACCGTTCGTGACAACCTCAACGTTGATTCAAATAACGGGCGCAGTGCTTACATTCCTGCAACATTTTTTCAACACTATCCAAAACCTGATCGTTAGGCACATCCTGTTGTACCATCAGTTTAACCAGTTCGGCGTTCATGGTGATGTTATTGAGCATGTTCCTCAGTGCGTGTCGATCCAGTGGTTCGTGTTCGGTGTCGGTCATACCCACCTCCTCAACCGGACTCCAGGCTGATATTCGATGACTGTTGATATTGATTTAAACGGTTATACAACGTTTTCAAACTGATACCCAACATGTCCGCCGCTTCGGGTTTGGCACCCTGTGTGGCTTTCAGCGTTTCGATTATCAGTTGCTTTTCGACTTCTTCAATGGTTTTACCTGCCTGTAATGCTGTAGGTGATGCCGCCTCACTGGCAAAAGGTGAACTCAGTTCATCAGGCAGTTGCAGCAGTGCTTCCTCCGGTGCGGTGAGGATATGCGCCCGCTGGATGGCATGCCTCAGCTCACGGATGTTACCGGGCCAACTGTACTGCTGCAAACGCTCCATTGATGCTTCATCCAGGCGGTAAGCGGTGTTCTGCTTTTGATTGAACTCGTTGAGAAACGCCTGTGCCAATAAGGGAATGTCATCCCGACGCTCCTGCAGTGATGGCAAATCAATGGGAAACACCGCCAACCGGAAGTAGATATCTTCACGCAGATACTGTTTCGAGGCCAGCTCCTCGCGGCTGCGGTTGGTGGCCGACAGCACGCGACAGTCAACGTCGATTTCCTGACTGCCTCCCACTCTGCAGATTTTACCGGTTTCCAGAACCCGCAATAGATTAGGTTGCATTTCCAACGGCATTTCAGTGATTTCATCCAGGAACAGGGTGCCACCCTGCGCCCGCTCAAACAGCCCGATCTTACGGGCACTGGCTCCGGTAAACGCTCCTTTCTCATGGCCAAACAACTCACTGGCAATGAGTTCGGTCGGTATGGCACCACAGTTTGCCGCCACAAACGCACCTTCACAACCGGTGGCATTGTGGATGGCGCGGGCTACCAGCTCCTTTCCCGATCCGCTTTGGCCTTGAATGAGGACATTGGCTGAAGACGCGGCAACGCGCTCAATCATTGTGTACAACCCCTGCATTACCGGAGTTTCGCCCACCAGTACACCGAAATGCCGGGTAATACCTTCATCTTCGTGATTGTCGTTGTCAGACACAACACGGCTCAACAGGTTTCGGATCTTGTCGACGTCAATGGGCTTTAACAGAAAGCTGACCTCCGGGCCCGCCACTGAACGTATGATGTTCTTCACCGCAACGTGTCCGGTAATAAAGGCAATGTGTGCCGACCGGTTAAAACGGTAAATGGAGTCAAGCACTTCAAACCCACTGCCATCGGGCAACATGATATCCAACAGCACTATATCGAAGCTGGTTTGCTGCAGACAGCTGCGGGCCTCTTCAACGGAACCGGCCACCTGCACCTCGTGCTGCAAAAGTTGAATAATTTTAGCGGTCGCTTCTGTGAAGCTGGCGTCATCATCCACCATCAAGATGTTTGCCACGGCTGAAATACCCTTCTGTTATCGTGAAAGCAATAGATATTACACAGTACCAAATGATGATTCCATGGCACATTTCTCGCTGCTGGCATCCCGGCGCCTGGTAGTAATTGCAAAGTGAGCAGTAACACTTACAACCCCCCCTTGAATGTTGATCAATTATTCATCGCAGGTACTGATAATTGATTGATCGGCTTAACTTTTACCTGGGTGGCACAAAACTGGCTAAGACCCCATGCGACGATTGCATCTGACAGGAGATCCAACATGAAACCAACTGTTCACCAATATACATTGATTGCCTTGTTACTCGGCGGTGTGGCCATCAGCGGGTGCAGCTCTACACCCAGCGCTGAACCGGTGGAGGAACCCGTGGCGCAAACTGAGCCGGCACCGGTTTTTGTGCCCGTTCAAAAACCCACTCCAGAGGTCACCGCCGTTGAAGCGGAACCGGTTTTGGCCGTGCATAAAAAAACCGTGTATTTTGAATTCGATTCGGCGCAGCTCACCGAAGAATCCCGGCGCGAACTGAAGCAGTTGATTACCACTGCCCAGAAGAGTGACCTGGAAAACAGCCGCATTGTTATTCAGGGTCATGCCGATGCCATTGGACCTGAAATCTACAACGATACCTTGTCCCGGGAGCGGGCAAAGTCGGTGGAATCCTTTCTGAAATCCAATCTGGATCCGGAACAATGGAAAGTGGAAGGCTTTGGTGAAAGCCAGCCCATCGCCAGCAATGAGAACCCCAACGGCAGAGAGCAGAATCGTCGTGTGGTGGTGGAATATATCTCCTCCAACAAGCCTCTGGCGATGATGCAGTAGAGAAAATCCACTATAACAGAAAGCCGGCACAAAGCCGGCTTTTTTGTTTGTAGCACTTGCATAGAGTTTGTAATCCATTCCGGTTCCTGCCCCACCTGGCTTTGCCGATAACCTGCTACTGATCTGCTTAACTTGCCTGCAAGGCCCATGATGGAAGGGCCGACCCGCTTTGCACGGAAACTGGCATGGTAGTTGAAACAACTAACCTGACACTGACCGAAGGAGAACATCATGCGCTATCTCATTTTTGCGTTTATTACCGCCCTCTCTGTTGTTATTACCGCTTGTGACGTTAACGAAGGTGGAGCCGAGGAAGCCGGCGAAAGCATCGATGAAGTGATGACCGATACCGGCAATAAAGTGGAAGACCTGTGTGAAGACGCCAAGCAAACCATGAATGCGGATAACGAAAACTGTTAATCCGATCGATTCATACACCAAGGAGGAATCTATGAAGATTTTAGTCAACGCTTCTGTCATCGCCACTCTCATGTTATCGGCCAGCTGGGTGGCCGCCGCCGGAAGCAATGGATCAGGGCCTTATCTGGGTGCCACCTATGGTTACCTCAAGGTAAAAGACAATGATGATTTCGAGGACGATAATGATGCCTATCAACTGATTCTGGGTGGAGACCTGAACCAATTCTTTGGCGTTGAAGGCAGCTATATTGATTTTGGTAAATATGGCGGCAACCTTGCCGAGGCCGACACCGACGGCTTTACCCTGGCAGTTAAGGGAACATTACCGATCACCGATTTCTTCTCACTGCATGCCAAAGGCGGTCAATTGTGGTGGGACACCGATTACGAAGTTCTGGGTTACGACGGCAGTGCCGATGGTGAAGAGCTTTTCTGGGGTGTGGGTGCAGCGTTTTCCGTAACCGAAAGCGTGGACATCACTTTTGATTACACCCGCTACAACGTGGAGTTCACCGAAGATGAAGTTGGTCTGCTGGCCAATGATTCATTGCGCGCTGATACCGATCTAGATCACGCCAGCGCCGGTGTGCGCTTTAAGTTCTAATGTCGACTTTTATTGCTTAATCTTTCCATCCCCATGTGTTTAGCCCAATTCCCCCAATTGGGCTTTTTTTTATCATACTGTGACGTCATACTCTGGCATGGTTCTCGCTTTACCTTACTGGACACTGCGTATTTTTATTTTCGTAAGAGGAGCACAGCGTATGTTTAGTTGGGCACTGACTTTTCTGGTTTTAGGACTCATTGCGGGCTTACTGGGTTTCACTGGTATCGCCGGCACCGCTACCCACATCGCCTGGATACTCTTTGTGGTGGGTATCGTTTTGGCATTGATCTTCGCCGCAACCGGCAAAACCCGCAACAATCTGTAAACCGTATTGCCATCACTTTCCATGCACCCGCCCCGGGAGAACATTGTGCATGAAGCATTCTGCAGTGATTAGCAAGACTCTATTCACCCTGGTGGCCGCGTTACTGGTGATGATCTCCGGCGCATCACTGTTCGCTGCCACCGAGCCCAACAATCAGCAACCATTGGATGAGCTGATAACCACTCTGGAAAGTGAGACCGGTCGGCAGGAACTGATTGCACAACTGAAAACCCTGCGGCAAGCCAGAGCGGAATCTCATAACGAAGCCAATGGGCTGGTGGAATGGCTTAAGATTGATGATCAGAGCAGCGCACTGACCAGAAAGATCGCTACACAATTGGACGATCTGGGTGTAAGTGATACCCGTCTATTACAGTATCTTTTGGCGTTGGGTTCAGTGCTGGTCTGGTTGGTGTGTATTCTGCTGAATAACCTGTTGGCCCGGTTTCTGGAACGACGCCTGCAGACGCTGCGCCGGCGCTTTCATCTGTCTGATGGGCGCTTTAATCTCTGCATCAAAATCCAGTGGGGATTCGTTATTGTTTTGAGCCTGGTTCTGTTGCTGTACAGTCTGGGCGAGATTCTTGAATTCGCCGATAACGGTATTCTGTTTGGCGTGCCGTTCACCTCAGTCATGACCCAGTGTTTCACCTTGTTCTTTATCGTTTTGCTGTTTGCCAGCCTATGGGAATTCAGCAACGCCACGCTGGAGTACAGCATGGCCCGCAGCCATTACGGACACAATACCCGCATTCAAACACTGTTACCGGTGATCAGAAATATCTTACTGGTGGTACTGGTGACACTGTCATCCCTTATCGTGCTCTCGGAATTGGGTGTCGATATCATGCCGCTGTTGGCCGGTGCCGGGGTATTGGGTATTGCCGTTGGCTTTGGTGCACAGACGCTGGTTAAGGATTTTCTCACCGGCATTACCGTTATCCTGGAAGATCTGCTGCAAATTGGGGATGTTGTGCAAGTGGGGCAGCGCAGCGGCCGGGTAGAGCGTATCACCCTGCGCAAGATCCAACTTCGGGATTTGGAGGGGATCGTCCATACCGTGCCCTTTGGTGAAGTGTCCATTGTGGATAACTACACCAAGGAGTACAGCTACTACCTGTTCGATGTGGGCGTGGCCTACAAGGAAGATACTGATCAGGTGATAGAGCACTTGAAAAACATTGATGAAGGCATGCGTGAGTCGGAGCAGTATCAGGATCTGATCCTAGAGCCGTTGGAGATTCTGGGTGTTGATCAGTTCGCCGACAGTGCGGTGGTAATCAAAGCCCGTATCAAAACACGGGCGCACGATCGCTGGACCATTGGCAGGGAATTCAAGCGTCGCATTAAATACACATTTGATGAGCATGGTATTGAAATTCCGTTTCCTCATCAAACTGTCTATTTCGGCGATAGTACATTGAATCTGCATTCATCGGAGCAATCCCCCGATCGTCAGTCATAAGGTGGCGCGGTTTGTAATGCTTACAGATTCACATTCCAAATCTGGTGATAATTACAATAGGTTGGTGGGCACGACAGGATAAGCTTGTGTCGTATACAGACAGCCTGATTTGGCACGATGTTCGCAAAGAATTATCGGTAAGAGAAACTAAAAAGCAACGAATGCACATGGTAAAGTACCTCAAGGAGAAGCGTCATGCACAGGCAATTTGGAACAGATTCTCACTTACATGTAATCAAGCGTATCGCACTGGCAGTCTGTGTGGGTGTCGCCTCTACAGCGGCCATTCACACCTATGCGGAAGAGCCCGCCATACAGCAAAAGATCGAGGCCATGTCCCAGGATACCAAGCGCTATTTCAATAACGGTTTACGGGAAGGTAAGATTGAAACCGCGTTACTGTTCAATGAGAATCTGAACAGTTTCACCATTGATGTTGAAGTAACGGATTCCAAGGCCATGCTCCGGGGCAATGTCAGTAATGGTGTAGAGAAAGAACTGGCTGAAGAAATCGCCCTCAGTGTCGCGGGTATCGAGGAAGTGGATAACCTGTTATTGATTTCCGAGGATGCCAAAGCAGAGGAGGAAAAAAAAGAGGGTGACAGTTTCCTGGCCGCTGTCGAAGACGCCACCATTACGGCAAAAGTTAAAATGAAGCTGCTGGCCAACGAATTCGTGGATGGTGTCGACATCAACGTGGATACCAACGAGAACGTGGTGACCCTTGACGGTGAAGTGAAAACGGAGGCAGAAAAGGATCTGGCCGAACAACTGGTGAAAAATATGGACAGTGTCAGGTCAGTGGAAAACCTGCTGAAAGTCGCCGGCTGAAACAAGGGTGTGAGTACATTGGTACAAGTGAACCGGTTGACGATGAGCAAGTTAAGTGGTGCATGCCGCACCACTTAACACCCATTAAGCTTTTTTGTGCTTTCGGGTATCCCGCACCAGGTAAGATTTCCCCTGGCCGTGCTTGATCTCAAATAAGTCGATGGATCGAAACAGGCTACTGAGGTTTTTAAAACCGTAGTTACGACAATCAAAGGAGGTTCGATTGGATATGTTCGCACCCACACTGCCCAGATCAGCCCAACCATCATCGTCTTCGGTGGCTTCAATGGCCTGACGTAACAGGGCAATTAACTTGGTGTCCGATTTTATATTCTTGGGCTTTGAAGTACTTTTTGATTCAACCGATTCGCCCTGGTCCAGGTACAGAAATTTTGAACAGGCGTTCACAAACGGCGCCGGGGTCTTACGCTCTCCAAATCCCAACACCACCTTTCCCTCCGCCAAAGCGCGGGTCACCATAGGTGTAAAGTCGCAATCGGAGGACACAAAGCACATCACATCGATGTTTTTGGTGTACATCACATCCATGGCATCGATGACTAGAGCAATGTCTGATGCATTTTTACCTTTGGTAAGATCGTATTGCTGAACCGGCTGAATGGCGTATTCGTGGATCAGTTCTTCCCACGATTTGAGGGTTGGTGATTTCCAATTGCCATACGCTTTGCGGATGGTGACCACACCGTATTTTGCCACTTCACTTAACACTACATCGAATTTACTGGCCGGTGCGTTATCTGCATCAATAAATAATGCAATTTTTTGCTGAATTTCGTTCACACCTGCTCCTGGTTAGGTGGTAACACTGAAATGTGTGAATTCCAGGGTAACTGTGCTGTTTACGTTGTTTCGCTAATGAACCGCATGTGGCTAAATGTACCGCATGTGCCTACCTAAATACCAGCTACCCGCCAAAACGCAGGCGCAATACAGAAATGAATCTGCACAGACGTTAGTAGTATAGTGTTTACGCAATATTAGATTAACGCAGTATTGGTATTGAACGGGGTGATGTTATGAAGGGCCAGAGATTGGTACATAGCGGGACAGAAAATTCAATTGATCCCGAATGTTCGTTTCAAAAGCCTCGCCCACATAGATATCAAAATGGCCGTACGGATAACGATTGACGATTCCCCTGGGTGCTTGTACGGCGTATTTCAAGGTGGGCCCGGCCGGTGCCACACTGTCGTGCTCACATACATTAAACAATATTGGGCATCTTACCTTGCGGGCCCACTTACCCGGTTGATGGGTGAGCAGCTGTAACCCGATTCGGGCGGTTATCCTTTCAGGTACATCCGTCGCACCGGTACTATCCTTGATTGCGTTGTAGCCTTGCAGGGAATCTTCTGATGTCATCAATGCCGTGGTGCCCGGTTTCCCTACCAGGTCTACCCGTACCGGCTCTTTGCCGAGCCAGGATGATATTTTATCGCGGACACCCAGCGCCGCCAATTTAGCATTGGTAACCATGTTGATAGCAAAAACGGATGAGGGCCCATCGGTAAAAGGGCATTGGGAAATAGCAGCCGTGATCTCCGGGTGCCTGGCAGCGGTAACGATGACATGACCGCCGCCAAATGAGGTACCCCAAAGCACAATACGATTCGTGTCTACCGCCGTTAGTGTTTTGGCATAGGTTATAGCTGCGTCCCAGTCAGCCAGCTGACTGGGAATGTCCAGCCATTCCCTGGGTTCGCCACCACTTTCACCAAAGTATCGATAGTCAAACACCAAACACGCGTAACCCGCCTCGCTGAACCGCTGCGCAAAGTTCGGCAAACCTGCCCGCTTCACACCCCCCAGACCATGCGCCATGATGATCACCGGGCGTTTTTGCTCACTATCCGGCCGGTATAGCCAGGCATGACAGGTATCCTGTCCCGATGGAAACCGATGATCCTCGATGGTAAAAGATGGCATAGTCTAACTCTTGAATTGTGATCAAGAGATAGACTATCATTGGTCTTAAATGTCAGTCAAGAGGCGGCTATGCCAACCAATCGATTGGACCAACCCAAGGCCGAAAAACGATCCGAGCTGGTACAGGCAGCATGCCGTCTGTTTCTGCAGGATGGTTTCGATCGTACCAGCATGAGCCGTATCGCTAGTGAAGCAGGGGTCACCCCCAATACTATTTACTGGTATTTCAAAGACAAAGACGATTTGCTACTGGCAGTGAACGATCAGTTTGTGCAGGAATATATGAAAGTTTATCTGGCAGATATGGTGGATAAACCGCTATCTGAACAACTGGTTTGGCTGGTGAACCAACTAAAACCCTTTAACGGTCTGATCACTACGGTGCATAACCGGATTCATTCTTCGGAGGCCGTGCACAAGTGGCATGCAGGTTTTCATGCGCTGATGGAACGGCTCTTGATCATGCAATTGCCCGGCGCACAACCCACTGATGGTTTTGATGCCGACATTCAGATCATCAGTTTTACTATTGAGGGGATGATATCCCACGACCTGAATCAGAAAGATATTAATAAGATCTGCCAGGCGCTGACGCAACGCATCGGCGGAGTTTGATTTGATGGATCGCACGACTGCTATGTTGGGCATACCAGTCGTGCAGGGTGAGCTCAGTGTAGGATCCCATTATTTGCAAAATCATATCTTATTGATTTTTAAGCCTTTTCATAATTTACGGTATTATTTCAACCTCAATGAAATCCCGTAAACTATGCTCTACTGCCCACCAAATCCCGTAAATCATGAAGTCTTTTTAAAATCATATACTTAATGGATATCTAAACAAATCCAGAGTTGCGCCTATCAAGCATACGACACAAGGGACCCTGACTCTTTTAAAGGCTAAAGTTATGCACAATCTTACCCACAGCCTAGGTATCGTATCAAGTAATTGGCACGATACTGCATTTTCTATTCGACTGCACAAAGTTTAGTCATTTTAGATTGCATGCCGCAGCATACTACAAGTCACCCAGCAAGGCTTTATACCTTTCCTTCTTTAAGAAATCAGAATCGACTTTGACCAATTTTCCATCTTCAGCGCTTACGAATGCGAAAGACTTGTTCTTTCCACCCGAATATCTAACCGTGTAGCCTCCAACTTGCCAAAGCTCTACATCCTTATTATCAATAAAGGTTTCTCGCATGATGCTTAAGTTTTCAGCATTACAGGTGGAGTCATCACCGGAAAACAGGTCATCAAAGAACACTTTGATTGGGCAACCATAGTCTAAAGACTTATCGTTGGTCATATCAGTAAACGCGATGTAGTTTTTCCCCTTATCACTCCCATATCGGATAATCAGGATGTTATCCTCACCACCGACATCACCAATCAATGTGAATTGGCCTGGTAGCTTAACTTTCAGATCCGAATATAAGAGTTCCACTTCAGGCTCGGCATGAACGCTCATCGTTAGCATCAGAAAGAGTGTAGCTATCGTGGTCTTGATCATAATCAAATTCCTCTCAGTGCCATCACAATCTCAGATTTAAAGTTCACACCTACCTTCACTTTACATGTGTTGTATATAGAAGTATCACCGGACAAAATTCTCTTACCAATCTTCGCTAGTTGCTTGATTGCATAAGTTGAGCTGGGAACACCCATCGGCCTAGGCACGAGATCCATAGAATCAGAACAAATATTGGTCTGCTCTAGTGCACCATAAGCCACTACTGCTGCCGACTCATTTATTGATTGTGGCGTGGTTAAATTCGGCCCCCAAAAGTAATTAATCACAGCGGCAATATAGTCACGATCATGTACATCCATTTATAAAAGCTCCCTTATCATGGGGTAAAATTAAACTTTTTATATAGCTAACACACAAAGAAAGGGATCAGATTGCATGTTTTCTCGAGAATTTATTATATAAATAGACACCTTCCACATAAACTCAAGCGCCACACGATAACCGTCAGCTTGTGTTGTGTGCTATTAAGAGAACAGCGCACTATCTATGATAGTTGTGTCAGTACTTCTTTGCTCATTTGAAAACTGAACGGTATAGCCCATCGTCTTGTAGCTCTTCTCTCGTTTATTGAACATGCGCTGGAGCATGGGGAGGCCACAGTCAACGTAGTCGTGAATGGTCACCTGCGTTTTGCCTTCTGATTCCCGATGAATCCTTCCCGCATATTGTGCCAGGAAACCTTTCCAGGCGATTGGTATAGCGAGAAACAATGTGTCCAGTCTGGGTAGATCAAAGCCCTCTCCCACATATTTCCCGGTAGCGACGACAACCTGTGCTGAATGTAAGCATTCGTCAACACGCTTGCGTTCTGCGGCCTTCATCGCCCCTTTCAAGATGACTGAATCAATACCGCTTTCTGCAAGAAGATTGTTTATCATCTGCGCGTGTTCTCGTCTTTCTGTTAGGACGATTGGGTGCCTGTCTTCACGAACGCTATTGATAACATCTGAAACAATACGTTGAGTTCGTTTATCGTTTTCCATGATCCATCGGTAGGCATCTGAAATCTTCGGCCGCTCTTCGGATCGAGAAAGATGCAGCGGGGGCGTATCGTAGAGTTGGTGAATTTGAACATCCTGCTCAAACTTTTCATCGTTTGAGCTTTTAACCTTGTGCCTGATGGGGCCGGCTGCCATAA
The DNA here is from genome assembly GCF_003671475.1 of Ketobacter sp. GenoA1. Classification (NCBI taxonomy): domain Bacteria; kingdom Pseudomonadati; phylum Pseudomonadota; class Gammaproteobacteria; order Pseudomonadales; family Ketobacteraceae; genus Ketobacter; species Ketobacter sp. GenoA1. The sequence continues at coordinate 69,855 of NZ_RCHM01000030.1, forward strand.
AAATGATCTTTTGGTGGCCGTCCTGTCTTTCCGGTGTGGCTGTAAGACCAAGCACGTATTTCGCCCGAATTTCGTTTAACACCATTTCAAAGCGTGGCGCGGATACATGGTGACATTCGTCGACGATCACATGTCCGTAATCCTGAACCATGGGGGAAATGGTATTGTCTTTCTTGTTAATCAGGCTTTGATACGTCGCGATATCAATAACGCCGGTTGGCTTTTTCTTTCCACCCCGTATGACACCGATCTCCGCTTCCGGCAAAAATGAGCGTAGTCTTTCCTGCCATTAGTCAAGCAGTTGGCGGCTGTGCACCAGAATCAGTGTGTTGACTTTGCGCTTGGCAATCATTCCGATAGCCGTGACGGTTTTTCCAAACGCTGTGGGGGCATGCAGTATGCCAGATTCATGTCTGCACATTTCCTTTACGGCAGACTGTTGGTTTTTTCTCAAGGTTAATAATGGTTTTATACCTGAAAGCCTGGCGCCAAGCTCACGCTTGTCATCGATTTGGACCTCTATATTGTTCTCTTTCAATAATTCGAGAGCATCGTCCAGGCATCCGCGTGGCAATGCCAGATAACCATTTTCAATACGTGCACAGGAAATAAATCGAGGAATGCCATGAGTCGAAAATCGAAGCGCCTGTGTTTTAAAGAAAACTGGATTTGAAAAGCTGGCCAATCGTCTTAATCTGGCTGAAAGTGCGCTTGGTAGTTCCTTCATCGCAAAATACACGTGGTTGGCCAAGGTTACGGTAACTTGCTGAGGAGGGGGTTCAAGCGTCAGGGGTTTGGATTTAGCGGTTATTTCCCACGGCGGCCGGGTATCGGTGATGTTCTGATCTGACATCAGGCTTACGTTTGAGGAAATCTGCGAAATTAGCGTGCTTAAATCCTGCTTGGACAGACGCTTTATCCGCGAAAGATACTGCCATTGATCGTCAATGATATTTAATTCTGCATCAACAAATGAGCTATTGCCTGCGAGTCTCGCTTCGCGTTGCAGTGGTAGTGCAATTAAATTGCCAAACCCTCCTTCGGGAAGAATATCCTGATTGGGAAACAGCCTGTCATAAGAATCGAAAGACAGGTTAGGGTAAATCTCCATCGCCTTATCGAGCAGGCCAAAACCCAATAAGCGAGCTTCGTTGGCGGGAACTTTGTCATCAAAAAATATCCAGAGGTGCGCGCCGTTTCCAGAGCGGGAAATCTCTACTGCGTGAGGTACGTTATATTCGGTGCAGGCTCTGGACATCGCTTTTACTTCGTCTTGCCAGTTGCCTTTATCGAAATCGACAGCCAGTAGAAAGCAGGTATTATCCTGGAGTAACGGGTAGAGGCCAACTATCTGCTGTCCAGCCAAGTGGCGATAAATAACCTGATCGTTTAATTCACTAAATTGGCGGTGAGAACAATCCTGGCATTTGATACGTGGTTTGTTACAGATCCCTTTTACCCACTCGTTGTTACAAGCCACAGCATAGCCACTTCGTCCTTGTTGATTCTGCCAGCGGTTGGCAAAAATATCAATGCGGCCATGGAACAGGCCTCTGAAAATTGCTTTTTTTTGTTTTGTAGAGAAGGAGCCTGAAACAGCAGGTATTGGCTTGGATTTTAACAGTTCTTCCCTGAGAGCTATGAGTTGCTGCTTTTCCCGCTCAAGCTCATTCAACCTCGCATCAATGTTGGAGATGTCCCGAAATTTATCTGAACGATTAGGCATGCGCTTGTGGTGGTTTTATCAACGACTCTGCCGGAATGCCCAGGCCCTCATGCAGTTTCCAGATCATCTTCAAAGTCAGCGAGCGTTTGTGATTGAGAATCTCGTAAACTCGGTTGCTTTTTCCGATCATGGGCTCCAGATCTTTAACGGTTAAGCCTTTGCGTTCCATTTCAAATTTGATCGCTTCTACAGGGTCGGGCAAATCCATCGGAAAATGCCTGGCCTCATAAGCCTCAATCAGGGTGACCATGATATCCAGCTTCTCACCTTCAGGTGTGTCTGGGCCAGCCATCATCAGGCCTTCTATTTCTTTTAATGCCGCTCGGTAGTCGGCATCAGTTTTAATGGGTTTGATGTCCATAGTCTTTACCTTTCGTTTCTACTTCTTGGGCAACTAAATAGTTTGTACGTCAATCTTGTCATACTGCGCATGAGTGCCAATAAAGCGGATGTATACAACTCGATAGGCGTAGTTGATCCAGACCACCAGTCGGTACTTGTTCCCTGCAATATTGAACACCACCCGACCATCTTTAAGGATGCTGGCATTCCTGAAGTCCTGCTTTACCTCGGCAGGTGAGCTCCAATCGGCATGCAAGGTATGACGGTGCCAAGCTAATGTTGGCTCCTTTGCATCCATATACTCCGGGCTTTCTTCCCAGAAGGCTTTCAGTGTCGACAGTGCGATGATTCTCATATTGCCAACTATAGTCCCATTATGGGACTATAACAACAAGTTTTCGTAGGTGGGCAGACAAGTGCTTATAAGAAAACGAGATGATCCCCTCATAACCAATTGAATTTATAGAATAATTTCGAACAAGCACAAGGGTGCCCCCTGAATAGCCCCAAGCTCTCGTAACTCACAGAGCGACTATTCCTATGAATCAGCCTTTCGGTACCTACTTCATAGATTCCCCACCCAAATAATGGCTATAACTCCACGGACTATAATACTCAAAAGCTTAATTTAGATAATTACAAAAGAGCATCTTTCACAAAAGCTAATAGATTTCTAGGTCGACACTACCAAGAAATTTGAACATGTTACTAATGTGTGCTTTCAGTAACAGCAATCTAAATAATTTAGGTTGCTGTATCATTTGCATTACAGTGTGCCAGTCGACGAATTACGAGACGCCAATTCACGATTGTGAGACCTCAGTTCACGAATTATGAGATCCCACAAGTACTTTCTAAACATCCAGGTTGGAAACATTCAGCGCATTGGTTTCTATAAAGTCTCGGCGCGGCTCGACCTGATCCCCCATCAATGTGGTGAATATTTGATCAGCCGCAATGGCGTCCTCGATGGTAACCTGAAGCATACGTCGCGTTTCCGGGTCCATGGTGGTTTCCCACAGTTGATCCGGGTTCATTTCCCCCAACCCTTTGTAGCGTTGGATCGCGTGGCCCCGTTTGGATTCCGTCATCAGCCAACTCAATGCCTGGTCAAAACTATCCACAGGTTGTGTCTTTTCGCCACGCTTGATATAGGCCCCTTCTTCCAACAGCGTCATTAATTTTTCGCCCAAGGTGGCAATGGCTTTGTAATCATCCGATACCAGAAATTCCCTGGAGAGTATGTATTCCGTGGGCACTCCATGAGCCACCTGCAGAATCTTGGGAAGAAATATATGGCGCTCCTGGTCTTCAAACGTACTGACTTCATAGCGTTCTGTGGCCGGTGATTTACCTGCCAAATGGGCATTCAGCTGCAGGCTCCACTTTGCCACTGTTTCTGATTGGGTCAGATCAGCTTCATACAGAGTAGGGGAGTAGATCAGTTGTTCCAACACAAAGGCAGGGTAGACCCGTGACAGTCGATCGATACGCTTATAGACAGTACGGTATTCTTTCACCAACTCTTCCAAAGCGGAGCCGCTAATACCCGGTGCTTCCGCATTTACGTGCAGGGAGGCTTCGTCCAGGGCGCTTTGTGTGAGGTAGTTTTCCAGCGCTGCGTCGTCTTTAAGGTACTGTTCCTGCTTGCCTTTCTTGATTTTATACAGAGGTGGTTGGGCGATGTAGACATAGCCACGTTCGATCACCTCCGGCATTTGCCGGAAGAAGAAGGTCAGCAACAGGGTGCGAATGTGGGAACCGTCCACATCCGCGTCCGTCATAATGATGATGGAGTGGTAACGACATTTATCCGGATCGTACTCATCCTTACCAATGCCACAGCCCATGGCGGTAATCAACGTGCCCACCTCAGCGGAGGAAAGCATCTTGTCAAAGCGGGCTTTTTCTACATTCAGAATCTTACCTTTCAGGGGCAGAATAGCCTGGGTTTTACGGTTACGGCCCTGCTTGGCCGATCCTCCCGCAGAATCACCCTCCACCAGGTACAGTTCCGACAGCGCCGGGTCTTTCTCCTGACAATCCGCCAACTTACCGGGCAATCCCGCAATATCCAGAACACCTTTGCGTCGGGTCATTTCCCGGGCTCGGCGGGCTGCGTCGCGGGCCCGGGCTGCATCAATGATCTTGTTGCAGATTATTTTGGCGTCGTTGGGGTTTTCCAGCAGATAATCCTGCATGCGCTCCATCATATGCTGTTCCACCACCCCTTTAACCTCAGAAGACACCAATTTGTCTTTGGTTTGGGATGAAAACTTGGGGTCCGGCACTTTTACCGACACGATGGCGGTGAGCCCTTCCCGGGCATCATCGCCACTGGTACTGACTTTTGCCTTCTTCTGTAAGCCTTCTTTTTCGATGTACGAATTCAAGCAGCGGGTGAGGGCGGCCCGGAATCCAGCCAGGTGGGTGCCACCGTCCCGCTGGGGGATGTTATTGGTGTAGCAATAGATATTTTCCTGGTAGGAATCATTCCATTGCAACGCAACTTCCACGGTGATGCCTTCGTCTTCCCGGCTGCCCTGGAAGTAGAATACCTGGTTAAGTGGGGTCTTATTCTGGTTCAGGTACGATACAAAGGCGGACAAACCACCCTCATATTGGAAAACATCTTCTTCACCGGAACGCTCATCCACCAGCACAATGCGTACACCGGAATTGAGGAATGACAGTTCTCGCAAGCGTTTTGCCAGTATGTCGTGGGAGAACTTGATATTAGTAAAGGTTTCAGAGGAAGGCCAAAAGTGTAATTCAGTACCGGTGCTGTCCGTATCCCCCACCGGCGCCAGGGGAGCTTCGGGAACACCATCCTGGTAGTGTTGCTCCCATACTTTGCCTTCCCGGCGGATGGTGATTTTCAGTTTCGTGGACAGGGCGTTAACCACGGATACCCCTACACCGTGCAGGCCTCCCGACACCTTATAGGAATTGTCATCGAATTTACCGCCGGCATGGAGCACTGTCATGATGACTTCGGCCGCAGATCTGCCTTCTTCGGGGTGAATATCAACTGGTATGCCACGACCGTTATCCGATACGGAGATGGATTCGTCCGGATGGATGACTACCCGAATCTCGGTGCAGTGGCCAGCCAATGCTTCATCGATGGAGTTGTCTACCACTTCGAATACCATGTGGTGGAGACCTGTTCCGTCATCAGTATCACCGATGTACATGCCCGGACGTTTCCGGACAGCATCCAAGCCTTTTAATACTTTGATATTGGATGAATCATAGGTGTTATTGGAATCATCAGACATAAGTGCGGTGTGCTCCGGGTTCTGTATCAGCGTGTTTCGGTAAAGGTTCCATGTTCCACGTGGAACATCTTGTGTTCTTCCAGTGATGACAGGATTTCATCCGTAATCGATTGGTCGTTGATGGCGGTAATAAACGCCTGGCATGGAAACTCTTTTAAAAATCGAATTACATTCTTGATATTCTTTTGATCAAGCTCAGCAGGAAGATCATCCAATAGAATCAACGGTGACACTCCGGTACGCTCTATCATCAAAGCGATCTGAGCCAGCCTAACACCGTATAATACCAGCTTTTTCTGCCCTCTGGAGCATATATCTTTAGCCAATGTACCCTGCCACAGGATATCCAAATCCGCCCTGTGTGGACCGTACAGGCAGCTCCTGCGCTCAACCTCTGTTTCAACCTTGATATTAAGGCAATCAGCGAAATCCGGCACCTGATCCATAGGCCAACCCGGCCTGTACCGTAATTGAACAGGTTCATGCACATCAAAATACGCGGACAGTATACGATTCAATTGTTGTTCCAGTACGTCCGCGTAGGCACAGCGTTCCTTATGTAGCCGCGCCCCGTAGCGGGCCATCACGGAATTCCAATGTCGAAGATCCGAAACCTTGATGCTTTTTGAATGTTTAAGCAGGGCGTTCTTTTGCCGTAACGAATCCCGGTAGTGAATCCAGATTTCCATAAAGGAATGTTCCACGTGAAACATTCCCCAATCCAACATACCACGGCGTGAAGACGGACCTCCCTCAATGAGCTCTATCGAGGTGGTATCAATGGAAATAGAAGGGACGAGCTTGGCCAATGCGGAGACGCGATTCTGAGTCTTACCATCAATACGGGCTGTGGTATTGCCTGCAGTATCCTTGGAGAACCCCACTCTAGCCGTACCAAAACGCTCGGAATAAACGGTACTGAACACGACAAATTCTTTGGCTTCTTTGCGAATCAGCTTTTTAGCATCGGGGGCACGAAAAGATCGTCCATTGGACAGCAGCGAGATGGCCTCCAAGAAGCTGGTTTTTCCACTGCCATTGGGGCCAACGATAAAATTAGTACGGGGATTGGGATCGATGGAAACATGCTGGAGATTACGCACATTGGTAATCTCCAGGAAGGACAGCCGCATGAGGACCCTACAGACGCATGGGCATTACAACGTACATGGCAGAATCGTCAGTGGCATCCGTCACCAAAGCGCTGCTGTTGGAATCGGCCAACTGGATCTTGACCGTTTCACTGCGTATCACATTCATGACATCCAGCAAATAGTTAACGTTAAAACCAATCTCCAACTCGTTGCCTTCGTAATCGACGTTGATGGTTTCTTCCGCTTCTTCCTGCTCCGGGTTATTGGCCACGGTGGTTAAGCTTCCACTCACCAGCCGCAAGCGAACACCACGGTATTTCTCATTGGAAAGAATGGACACACGGGAAAAGCATTGCTTCATCTCATTCTTGTCGCTAAGAACCGTCTTGTCACTATTCTTGGGCAACACCCGCTCGTAGTCCGGGAACTTGCCGTCTATTAATTTTGACGTAAACCGTAAATCGGTGCTCTCAACGCGAATATGGTTGGGGCTCAATGCCACGGACACGTCAGAGTCCACATCAGCAAATAACTTGGCCAGCTCCAGCACCCCTTTTCGGGGAACAATGGCTTGAATGGGGCTCTCAACTTCTACCTGAATCTCGGCGTTACACAACGCCAGGCGGTGACCGTCTGTGGATACCGCCTTGAGCAGGTTAGTGGATACCTCAAACAACATGCCATTTAGATAAAAACGCACATCCTGCTGGGCCATGGCAAACCCGGTACGGTCGATTACTGACTTCAGATAACCCTGATTAATGGAGAAGGTAACATTACCGTCGGTCTCCTCAAGATTGGGAAACTCATTGGACGGCAGAGTCGCCAGACTGAAGCGGCTGCGCCCGGATTTCACCATCAACTTTTGTTCGTCCGTGACAAACTGGATCGTGCTTTCGTCGGGTAACGATTTGCAAATATCCAGTAATTTCTTGGCCGGCACCGTGATTTCAGCGTGATCGTATTGGTTATCCAGGGGGATGTGGGCAACCAGTTCCACTTCCAGGTCCGTGCCGGTCAACGACAGCGTATCGCCATCCACAACCAATAGTACATTAGACAACACGGGTAGCGTCTGGCGCCGCTCCACCACACCGGCCACCTGCTGCAATGGTCTTAATAATTTTTCACGCTCTATGGTAAAGTTCATAACCAATCCCAAAGGTTAGTTAGTGCTAACTTATGATGTTAGCAACCTCAATAAATTTGTATAATCTTCACGCACATCAGAACTGCTTTCCCGCAGCTCCTTAATCTTGCGGCAAGCATGCAATACCGTTGTGTGATCACGGCCACCAAAGGCATCCCCAATTTCGGGCAAGCTGTGATTGGTCAGCTCCTTGGCCAGCGCCATGGCGATCTGCCTTGGCCTTGCCACCGAGCGGCTGCGACGCTTGGATAATATGTCCGCAATCTTGATCTTAAAATATTCAGCCACTGTTTTCTGAATATTATCAATACTGACCTGCTTTTCCTGCAACGCCAGCAAATCCTTCAACGATTCTTTAACAAACTCCAGGGAAATAGGCTTACCGGTGAAATGGGCGTTGGCAATAACCCGCTTCAGGGCACCTTCCAGTTCACGCACGTTGGAGCGCACCCGCTGGGCGACGAAGAAAGCAGCTTCGTCCGGCAAATTGATTTTTGCTTCCTCAGCCTTTTTCATCAATATGGCAACCCGGGTTTCCAATTCGGGAGGTTCCACAGCCACAGTCAGGCCCCAACCAAAACGGCTCTTCAGGCGTTCCTCCACACCACTGATTTCCTTCGGATAGCGGTCGCTGGTGAGGATCATTTGCTGCCCACCCTCAAGCAGTGCATTAAAGGTGTGGAAGAATTCCTCTTGAGAACGCTCTTTACCAGCAAAAAACTGAATATCGTCGATCAACAACGCGTCCACAGACCGATAAAAGCGCTTGAATTCATTGATGGCGTTGATCTGCAGTGCCTTCACCATATCGGCCACAAAACGCTCCGAGTGCAGGTACACCACTTTAGCGTTAGGGTTCTGGGTCATCATGAAATTACCCACTGCGTGCATCAAGTGGGTTTTACCCAGACCAACCCCGCCGTACAGAAACAGGGGGTTATAGGCCTGACCGGGATTCTCGGCCACCTGAGTGGCGGCGGCCCGGGCCAATTGGTTGGATTTGCCTTCCACAAAACTGGTAAAGGTGAAGGCGGGGTTAAGATTGGTCTTGTGTTTGATGGTGCCGCCCATGTCCACTTCCCGTGGGCGGTTTTCCTTGATGCTATTGCCTTTATTACCCGCTGCAACGGCAGCACGTTGGCTGACGGCGTGCTCCACAACCGTTACCGAACGCCCGGAGCGCCCGGTGGTGGTGTCCACATTGGAAGGGGTTGGCCTGGACTGGCGGGAACCGATGGCCAACACCACATTCATGGGTTCCTCATCCAGGGTTAATTCTTTCATCAACTCAGAGATGCGGCCCAGAAACTTCTCATTAACCCAATCCAGCACAAACCGGTTGGGTGCCAGCAGGCGCAATTGCACACCGTCCACTTCTGCCTGAAGCGGTCGGATCCACATGTTGAATTGTTGCGAGGGTAATTCTTCTTGTAGTCGATCAAGGCATTGATGCCATAGCGAACTTACCACTTGGCCAGCCCCCAGTGATATCAGCAGTAGAAATCAGAATGAAAGAAGAATGATATACCCCGAATGGTGACTTATCCACAGAAGAAAGTGAGTTTTTTCTTCCCCAACTCCTTGACGAATCATATGAATTTACCTGTGGACAAAACCTGCATGAACGGGGGTATAGGATGGGTACCAAATTGGGTATAACCACATCAACTTACTTATCCACAATTACGTCATCAGCTTCTGATCAGTTAATACCGTTTTCGGCCACAGTGTTATTATGAATATAAGATCATGTTTTTAAAACTTTTATTAAGCTTATCCACAGAAAACATCAAGCCTAGTAACAATAACCATAATCTTTTTTCTATCTATATATTATTTATTATTACGACCTGTGGATTGTGGAAAAACCTTTCCAATTCCATGCATTGACAGTGTTCAAACTTAACCGTAGAATTGCGCCTCTTTTTCCCATGGTGCCGTCCTGGTGTAAGCCACACCCGCGGCGACACTTGAACACTCAGAGCGATCGAATCATGAAAAGAACATTCCAACCCAGCAACCTGAAGCGCAAGCGTACTCACGGATTTCGTGCTCGCATGGCGACTAAAAACGGTCGTAAAGTTCTGGCTCGTCGTCGCGCCAAAGGCCGTCAGCGTCTGTCTGCGTAAGCGCTGAATCGGTGGCGTGAGCCCATTTTCGTTTCAACGTCACCAGCGTCTACTGACACCCGCGCAATTCAAGCGCGTATTTGACCAAACCGATGGTCGTGTCAGTCATTCCGCCTTCCTGCTGCTAGCAAGCAAAACCCAGCCCGAGCAACCTGCCAGGCTGGGTTTGGTCGTTGCGAAAAAGCACCTCAAACGGGCAGTAGATCGAAATACTTTCAAACGCATCGTTCGCACCCGCTTTCGACTGGCCCAGGATCAACTCACCGGACTTGATATTGTGGTGCTCGCCCGTCCCGGCAGCCGCGCCATGGAACCCCAGGAACTGGCCTCGGAGCTGGATAAATACTGGCCCCGACTGATACAGCGATGTCATAATCACCAGCCAGACCGCAAAGCGCAAGCCAGGCATTGAGCTTCGGCTAGGGGGCATTCTGAAACAGATCGCGTTACTGCTGCTGAAATTCTATCGACTGGCTATCAGCCCGTTGATGCCGCCCCATTGCCGTTTCGAACCCACCTGTTCCACCTATGCCCAGGAAGCGATTCAACACTATGGCTTTGCGCGCGGCAGCCTGTTAACCTTGCGGCGGCTATCTAAATGTCACCCATGGCACGCTGGCGGTTACGATCCCGTACCGGGCGCCCGTTGCTGCCGCGGACCTGACCAACCTGAATTCAATCCGACAGACAGTAAGTGAAAGATGGACTGGCAACGAACGTTATTGATTGCTGCCCTGGCAGTGGTTTCTTACATGATGATTCTGCAATGGCAGAAAGATTACGTGGATGCACCTCTGGCCGAGCAGGCAGAATCTTATTCACAAAGTTATCCACAGGATGGCACGGGCGATGTTCCCACTGAAGTGAGCAACGCTTCCACTGCAGATGTGCCGGTTGATCCCACCGTAACCAGCAGTGCGCCGCAACCGGACACCCTGACCCCAACCCAGGGGTTAATTGAAGTGGATACGGATGTGCTGTCGGTGAAAATCAACCCACTGGGCGGTGACATAGTCTATGTGGGGCTGAAGGATTATCCAGCCCAGCTCAGTACCCCCGATGTACCCATTACCCTGCTGCAATCCAATGATGCCCATACCTATATTTCCCAAAGTGGTTTGATCGGGCCCAATGGACCTGATGGCAGCAAAGAGGGGCGGCCCCGTTACTCCAGTGAGCAGAACCGTTACCGAATGGAGGGTGAGACCCTTACCGTCACCTTGCGTTTTCAGCAGGATAACGGCGCCCTCATCAACAAAGAGTTCAAGTTTGAAGCGGGCAGTTATGTCATTGACGTCAATATGACGGTGGAGAATAACAGTGACCAGACCTGGCAAGGGCTTATGTATGGTCAGATCAAGCGGGATAGCAGTGAGGATCCCGGTTTGAACTCTGCAGTGGGATTTGGTCTGCCCACCTTCCTCGGCGGTGCCTACTGGGATCAGGAAAAGGCGTACAACAAGATCAGCTTCGAGGATATGGCCGAAGCCCCCCTCAACAAACAGATTCCCGGTGGCTGGCTGGCCATGATCCAGCATTACTTCATGAGCGCCTGGATTCCGGATCAGGATCAGACCCATCATTATTCCACCCGGGTAGCCAAGGGCTTCAATATCATCGGCTTCACCACACCGAAAGCAGTGGTTGCGCCGAGTGAATCCCATACCTTCAGCGCCCGTTTTTACGCCGGGCCCAAAATCCAGAAAACCCTGAAAGCGCTGGTGCCGGGCAAGGGCCTGGATCTGGCCATTGACTTCGGGCCTCTGTTTTTCATTTCAGAAATTCTGTTCTGGTTCCTGGAAATGTTCCATTCCTGGACCGGTAACTGGGGCTTTGCCATCATCATGCTGACCATGTTGGTGAAATTGATTTTCTTCTATCCCTCCGCCCTCAGCTACAAATCCATGGCAAAAATGCGCAAAGTGGCCCCGGAGTTGACCCGCATCCGCGAGCAATATGGTGATGATCGCCAGAAACTGTCCCAGGAAATGATGAATCTCTATAAGAAAGAGAAAATCAATCCGCTGGGTGGCTGCCTGCCGATTCTGATCCAGATGCCTGTTTTCCTGGCGTTATACTGGGCTCTGCTGGAAAGCGTGGAGCTACGGCAGGCGCCTTTCCTGTTGTGGATCGAAGACCTGTCGGTGATGGACCCCTGGTTTGTGTTGCCACTGATCATGGGTGCCAGTATGTGGGTACAGCAGATGCTGAACCCGGCACCACCGGATCCCATGCAGGCCAAGGTAATGAAGATGATGCCGATCCTGTTTACGGTGATGTTCCTGTGGTTCCCGGCGGGGCTGGTATTGTACTGGGTTACCAACAATATCCTCTCCATTACCCAGCAATATGTGATCACCAAACGCATCGAATCCGGTGCCAGCACCTAGATAAATCACCTGCGTGTCACCACGCCGGTTTTGCCTTATGAATGACACACTTCGTGCATTAGATAACGACACCATCGCGGCACAGGCTACACCGCCTGGCCGGGGTGGCGTGGGTATCGTGCGGCTATCGGGGCCGCAAGCCTACACGATTGCCCGCACCCTGTGTAAACGCAGCCTGGCGTTGCAACCCCGTTATGCCCACTTTGCCCGCTTTCATGATGCTGAAGGCCAGGTCATAGACGAAGGGTTAGTGTTGTTCTTCCCCGGCCCTAATTCCTTTACCGGTGAAGACGTGGTGGAACTGCAGGGCCATGGTGGCCCGGTGGTGATGGCCAGTCTGTTGAATCAGGTGGTGGCCCTGGGCGCACGGGTGGCAAGGCCCGGCGAATTCTCCGAGCGGGCCTTTCTTAACGATAAAATCGATCTGGCCCAGGCAGAGGCCATTGCCGATCTGATTGATTCGTCGTCCGAGCAGGCCGCCCGTGGCGCCCTGCGTTCCCTGCAGGGGGCGTTTTCGGATCAGGTCAACACCTTGGTAGAACAGCTGATCGCCTTGCGCATGTACGTGGAAGCGGCCATTGATTTTCCTGAAGAGGAAATCGATTTCCTTGCCGATGGCAAGGTGCTTAGGGATCTGGACGGCATCATACAACAGTTGGAACAGGTCTTCCGCGAAGCCAACCGTGGTGTGTTGATGAAGGAAGGCATGAAAGTGGTATTGGCAGGCAAACCCAATGCCGGCAAATCCAGTTTGCTCAATGCGCTGTCGGGCCGTGATTCCGCTATCGTCACCGCCATTGCCGGCACCACCCGCGATGTGTTGCGCGAACATATTCATCTGGATGGTATGCCGTTGCACATAACGGACACAGCGGGATTGCGGGACAGCCCGGATGAAGTGGAACAGGAAGGAATCCGCCGGGCCTGGCAGGAAATAGAGCAGGCGGATCGCGTGATTATGTTGGTGGATGCCACCGAGGTGACCAGTGAAGACTTGTCTCCCCAGGCCCTGTGGCCGGAATTCTATGATCAGATTCCCCACCAGATCCCCCTGACGCTGGTACTGAACAAAATGGATTTGGTGTCCACTCCGTTGGTGATGGATGAACAGGGTAATACTGTCATCCCGCTTTCCGCTAAAACCGGGGATGGAGTGGAGGCCTTGCGGCAACACCTGAAATCCGCCATGGGATATGTGGGTGACAGTGAGGGCAGTTTTACCGCGCGCCAACGCCACATTGATGCCCTGCAACGGGCGAGTTCTGCATTGGAACAAGGCCGTCACCAATTGGTCTCGGCCGGCGCCGGTGAGCTGCTGGCCGAGGATCTGCGTCTGGCACAGGAACATCTGGGGGAAATAACCGGACGGTTTACACCGGATGATCTACTGGGGCGGATATTTTCCAGTTTCTGTATCGGTAAGTAGAACAGGCTCCCTTCATTTGTCTCAAGCTGACAAATTGGCCAGTCTCTTGCAACTCTATTACGTTGTACTTTAAGGGTGACAGACAGGGTCAACATCATCGTGAGTCCCGCTGCTGTGCCCTAAATTTCCACATATCGTATGATATAAGCACACTAGTAGTGCCTGAATACCTTACCCATGGTCGGTTTGCGGAAATTCAGTGTTAATGGCTCAGGGTCTGGTTGAGGCAAGTCCATGAACAAAACGATGTTTCTTGTGAGTGTATTGATTCTGGCGGGGCTGAATCTGGCCTTACCATCAGTCGCAACCGCGCAGTCCATCTCACAACAAAACAATTGGTTTGGCCATCACCTGCCGTTTGATCCCAATGGGTCATCGCCTGCTGTCCAGTCGAACAAAAAGGTGTTTGCCCACTACTTTTTACCTTATCCGGTGAGTATTAATAACCGCAGTGGGGATCACAGTTATTACAACAAACATTACCTGAACCCGCATGGGGAAAACGACAAATTTCTCAACAAAGGTGGTTTGTTACGCCAACGACCGCTGCCACGGGTACCGCTTGCCGGTAAAGAGCATTTCAGGCTGAGTGACTTACGGCATGAAATCCAATTGGCAAAGGCCATCGGCATCGATGGGTTCGCCGTCAATATTCTGAGCCTGCACGGCCAACTGTGGCAACAAACTTTGCGCCTGTTACAGGTGGCGGAGGAACAGGATTTTACCATTCTGATCATGCCGGACATGAACGCTCAGTTTAAAGCCGAGCCCGAATACCTTGTGCCTTTACTGAAATACCTTGATCAGTATTCCAATGCCCATCGGCTGCAGGACGGGCGTTTGGTGGTGGCGCCCTATATGGCGGAGAACCAAAGCCCCCAATGGTGGGCGGATGTAATCGCCCAGCTGAATGCGGCGGGTGTGCCCATTGCTTTTGTGCCGGTGTTTCACGATATGACAAAGCAATGGCAGAATTTTCGTCAACAGCTGAAGTCCGACACCAGATCTGTGTTAAGCGGTATTTCAGAATGGGGCCCCAGAACGCCGCTGGGAGCAGACCGGCTGCAGGAAAGGCTGCAACGAATGCACAAAGAAAATCTTTTGGTGATGAGTCCGGTGGCGCCGCAGGACATGCGACCCAAATCGTCCATTTTTACCGAGGCCAATAACAGTGAAGCCTACCGCCGCATGTGGGAGTCAACCATTAACGCCGATGCAGATTGGGTGCACATCATCACCTGGAATGATTACTCAGAATCCACCGAAATCGCCCCCTCGACGGAAACCGGTTATGCGTTTTATGACTTGACCGCCTACTACATCCATTGGTTTAAACAGGGCAAACCCCCAATCCGGCGTGATGCCCTGTATGCCTTTTATCGAAACCAACCCTGGCAGGCCAGCACAACGTTTCCGGGGCTGGATAGAATGAATCCGCGTTTCGGTTATCCGGCCAAGAACGAAATCGAATTACTGGGATTTTTAACTGAGCCGGGTACGCTTCTGATTGGCATTGATGAGAAAGTGGAGCGTAAAGACGTAGATGCCGGCATGGTCAGCTTCAAAATTCCAATGCAATCCGGTACGCCTTATTTTGCCTTGCTGCGAAATGGTCAGCTGGTTCAGAGCATCAAAAGCGGTACCCGAATACGTAACCAGGTGGAAATTTCCAACTTGATTTATCGAGGTGAAACCAGCCGCCGAATCAACCCACAAGCCGGAACAAATGCGGTCAGTTGGCCCTGGCTCAACACAGACTTTGGTAAGCAGGTACGCATTCTCAATCTGATGGAAAAATCCCCCTTTGAACCCCTGACGGATAACGGTGCTTATGTTCTGGAGGATCAAAGCTCGGTGGAGAATGGTGGTATTGGGTTTTCTTTCCCCAAGGCAGAATCAGAATCCTTCCGGATTCAATTTGACGTGAAAGCAACACCAAAGGGTTCGCAGTCGTTGGCGTTTGTTTTCAGTATTCTGCAAGACGCCGGTAAACCCATACCCTTGTTGCATCTGTTGGGTAAAAAAGACGGAGCTGCCTGCCTGGTACTGATGACGCAATCGAATCGTTGTAAGGTGAACATTACCCTGAATACCTGGTATCGGATGGAACTGAGCGCAACGTCACCCCGGAACAATGCCCCGGCTGTTTGGAGATTGAGTCTAAGGGACGGCAACGGCGTGGTGGTGCGGGAAACTCTGTCCATTGCGGATGTGAAGGTTGCCTCGGCAACCGGTTTACTGATCGACAGTATTGCAGCGCCGGAAATACGGTCAAAACTGTTTGTTGATAATCTTGTGGTCACCGCAGACCGATCAATATGATGAACACTGCTACCCAATCATCAGGCACCCTATAGGGAATATGGCGTGAGCGAGACAACCGTTGCTGGAGAAACGAATTCAATGAGAGATCGATTGCGCAAATTAACGAGTCACCGCGTGGTAAGAAAAGGTGCCTCACTTGCATTGCTTCTCTACCTCAGTCCCATTGTTGGCATGATCCTGGAAATCACCTTAATCCGGGTATTCTCTGCGGGGGCTGTGTTGGATTCATTCCGCGCGCTGATGACGTTTATGCTGATGGGACAGGGCGTGGTGACGTCGCAATTGTTGAAATATGCGCTTATCCCCAAGCTGGCTCAATTCAGAGCAAGAAACCAGGATCGTGAAGGCCTGGTGTTCGCCTTCTATTTTACCATGCAGGTGCTGCTCATATTGAGCCCTATCCTGTTTATTGGTTTGGTACTGCCGGATCAGATGTTGCAGTTTTTGGCACCTGGGTTTGATGCCGGCATCCGATCCCAGTCAGCGCATATGGTGCAGGTGGCGACCTGCGGCTTTGGTCTGTTGATCGTGATGGGTGCGATGACAGCGATACTGAATTTTCACGGTGTGTTCTGGGGGCAGCCGGTTGCCACCTTAATACTGAACTCCACGATTCTGATTGCGGTTTTGTGCTTTGGCTACCGGGCTTCAGAACCGTCCACCCAATTTCAATTACTGGAGCTGGCCACCAGTACGGGTTTGCTGTGTATGTTGTTGTTGATGTCGTGGCAATGCATGAAAGTCTGGCTCAGAACGTATCCGCAGGGTGAAGCCCCGCCATTGAAACACACACTCTATACCTCATTGTTGGCACTGATGCCGCAATTGATCCTGGTAGCGGCGGAGTTGGGAAAGCATCTATCGGTTAACCGGGTGTTATCCGAGTTGGGTGAAGGCACTATTGTGCTGTATATGTTGGCCTTTAAACTGTTCATGGTGGGTCTGCTGCCGGTCATAGCCGTGGTTACCATCATATTCCCGGATTTCAGCAGGCTGAAAACCAGCACCGATGATCAGCAGTTGGCAGCAAAAATCAGTAACGGGTCATTAAGGATTTTTCTTTTATCGGCAGCGGCCTCCGTCGTGATCTGGTTGCTGGCGCCGATCATCATCGACATCATCAGCTTCTTTGCCAACATTGAACTCACAGCACGTGACCTGGTGGTGGAAGTATACCGGGCGTTCTTATTGTTCACGCCGTTTTCATCACTGTGTATTTTCTATATGGAATCATCCTATGCGTTTGGCAGAAAAAAGATTGTCCTGACCTATTCCGTGATCAACACCGCTATTATTGCATTCCTGATGCCGGTGTTCGGTAGCCTGGGGGCCTTGAATGTGGTGTACGTTTACACCTGGGTTCAGGGCGTCTGCACAGTGATTTTCGGTTTGGCGTTGTATTACAGTTTGAAGAGAGCACCGGCGCGGGTTTAACCCGCATCCAGTTTCACTTCGTCAAACATAATCCGTTGCCTGACTTTCTTTGCTGGATTACCCCGGTAGATATAAAGGCTTTCAATATCCTTGGTGACGGTACTGCGAGCGGCAATAATGGCACCTTTACCGATGGTCACTCCTGGCGCAACAAACACATCCGTGGCGACCCAGGCTTCATCTTCTATCACAATGGGTTTGGTGATCAAATCAAAACTGGGAACGGTATAATCGTGGGTGCCGGTACACAGGTAAGAAGATTGTGATACCACAACATTGCGGCCGATGCTGATGAGGCCAAGGGAATACAACATGGTATTGTCGCCAATCCAGCTGTAATCGCCGATCTCGATCTTCCATGGATAGGTAATACGGGCACTGGGTCGAATCAATACGCCTTTCCCAATCCTGGCGCCAAACAACCTGAGCAGAAAACGGCGCCAGCCGAACATAAACTGTGGTGACATACCGAACAAAACCGGTTGCACAATCCACCACAGCTGAACAATCCAGGCAGAGCGGCCCCGTTCGCCGGGTTTGAGTTTGAAACTGTTTAGATCCTGGTACATAGATTAAGAAGAAAACTCCGTGATAAGGTTATTCAAGGATTGCCGGGAATGGTTCAACGTGGAAAAAAAGCGTTTGGCCCGGTGTTGCCGATCCGACGCGCTGAAGACCTGCCTGGTATGGGATTCACTCAGGATATCCGCGATGGCTTCGGATAGGGACGGGCTTTCCGAGAGACTGTACCCGCCCAGTGAAGCAATCACTTTTTTCATGCAGCCCCGTTGTGTACCGATCAATAGGGCACCGTGATGGGCAGCTTCGTACAGAACCAGGGGTTCGGCTTCGTTAACGTACTTGGTGGGAAAAATAAACGCATCCAGTTTTTGGTAGAACTGATCCTTGTCGGTTCCGTACAGTGGCCCGATGTAGCTAACCTGTTCCAGGTCTGCCTGGGCCTTATGAATGACTGCTTTTACATTGGGGTCCGATACCGGGCCCGCGATGTGCGCCTCAAACGGAATATTACGAGCCGCCAGTGCGTAACAGACCTCCACAAAGGTATCCAGTCCCTTGTCGAAAGTAAGATTGGCAAGATGGCCTATAACCAGGCGATCTGTCTGGGTTGCCGCCCCCGGATGCGCCTGCTCGGAAAAAAACGCAAGGTTGGATTGTACCCGAATCTGTCTGTGGTCAATGTGGTACAGCGCTACCAGTTTGTCTTTCATATCCTCGCCCAATACGATATGAACCGCGTTGCTTCCGGCAATCCGGTTGATCAGACGAAACAACCCACTGTAGCGGTTCAGGTAACTGAAAGAGTGATGATGAATGTACAGTTTCATTCCGAAGCAGCGACAGATGCTGAAATAGAAAATATCAAAAAGCTGACCGATGCCGCCATTCACGGAACGGTATACCAGGCTTCGGGGATGCACAATGCCGTAGGCAATCAACCGCAGCAGACACACCAGTGTATGCAGAATCTTTAAAGGTAACCATAACGGCGTGTTAAACAATTTGGCCGCATAAGAAGGTACCGTATTGATGGTATGACACCTTATGTTCTGACTCTGCACCTGATCGAGCACCAGACTATTAATGGTGGACATGCCGTGAACCGGTTTCGGTAGGTCAACGAGAAAAAGCATTTTCAAACCTCTGTTCAAACCTGGTGACCATGAGTAAAAACCCCGTCTGCCCCGTCTGAGATATCCTTCATGAAGATTAAATTCCGAAACAGATAAATTCCGCCCAAAAATGCCAATGCCACCAGCATATAGTTCGACACGGTCATCAGGCTGCCGCGCAAAAAGTAGAACTGATAGGTGGCGAAGAAGCAATAAAAGCAACCAATCAATATGGTTCGCCGTTTGGACAATTCAAATAAATAGCGGTACAGCAATCCCAACAGCAACATACCCAGAATAGTGCCGATGAGTCCGCCATCCACATAAAACTCTGCCATCAGCGGGCTCGAGAGATTGCCAAAGGAATAGTTTCTGTCGTTGGCTACGTACATGCCGGTGGGTTCCGCTTTATTCGGCCAGACAAAGCGGGGTACAAAGAACAGTATGGAAGAGGCAAACTGCCTGCCGTACTGAACCCCGTTGTGGTCCACCACCACTTTGGCATTCACCAGTTGCTGAAAAGCATCGAAGTCCGCGTTGTACGTGAGTTCCTTGGCGGGGCTTAGCTCCACCGTGTCTTCCAGTATGTTGAAGTCGAGGGTGTTGCGATATAAATCCGCAATGGGGAACACCACCACCATCAATGTCAGGTTCAGTGTAAACCAGAAAAACGCAGTATTTTTGCGTCGGGCATACAAAGCCAGCAGAACGACCGTCAGGATAATAGCGCCCACCCAGAAACGGGCGGTGGAAATAGGATTGTTGACAACGGCCACTAGAACCACGGTCAGAAACATGAACACAGTATTGATGTTCAACCAGGGTTTGCGCGATACGCTCACCAGCCGATTGTAGAAATCGTACATAAACAGCAACATGATGACGGTGGGAGGAACCCTCATCAGAGCGTTGATCATGGTGGTGATGTGTGTGCTGCCCCCCATCTTCTCCCCGAGTAATGTTGTCGCCTTATTGCGGGGCAGAAACAGCACATCAAATCCGGTGAAAGCAATCCCCAGAATGGTAAAAAACAGGGCGATCATAAACAAGTTGAAAGCCCCGACCGGTGAAATCAACCGGGTGGGAAGGATTTTCACAGTATTGGGGGCCCGGTACCAGGTACCCAACCCCAGATAGCCCAACTCGAAGAACACCAGTGCCACCGCCGTAATTAACCACGATGTTTCCACATCCTCCGTGGTATAGGCATCCACCCAGGGGAAGATACCCACCTCAATCTGCAGCAGTGGTGCCAGAATCATGAAGATATAGAAGAAACACAGGACAGAAATATAGAGAAAGTCCACAGACTCGGTTACGGTTGCCTTAATCAGCAATACCCCGAAAATCAGTATGGTGGCCCAGGCCCCTACACTGGAGTAGCCAAAATCCAGCGCCATGAGCACCGGAATCAGGGCTATGCCCGTTGCTGATACTGTACTGAACCACAATCTCATAGAGGTATCCGGATCGAAAACTGCCGAGTTGAGGGGGATTTACCGGCCACTCTCAATCTCTGGCCGTCATCTGAAAAAAGCACAGAGCATGCCAATCAATCAGCCAAGGGTTGGTGTCCTTGACGATTAACCGTGCGTGACGGAATAGAGTTCCTGCGCCCGGGCAGGCGATTCAGGGGATGATTCTGCAACCCCCTGAAGCGATTTGGCCAGGTGGCTGACGGACTGTTCCCGAAGTTGGGCTAGGGCCTCATTGACATGGTCGAAATCAATATCCTGGTCCAGCCAGCTAAAACGGCCGAGGTCATCCAGTAATCGATCACCCAGGCCAAAGGCGTCCAGTATACTCTTGATCCGGGTGCTGGTTTTCCCAGGTGACAAGGTTACAAAATTCTTGTTAAGAATCAGTGAAAACGCCGTTGCGTGGAAGGAATCGGTCAACACCAACTGGGCATCCATAAAATAGCGCAACAAGGTGTTGGGGGAGCACATGTAAACAAACTTACCTTTTTGCATCACGCTGTTCATGGAACAGCTGAGCCGCACAATGGGTAGCCCAAGCCGTTTACTGACACTTTCTGCATATTCTTCAAAGGCGTCGCCGGAGTGCAGTTGGTAAACCAGTATATACGGAGCCATCTTCAATGGTTTGGCAGCGATGGCCTGCCATTCATCCCGGCTCAGTAAAAAGGTTGGGTCCAGTACGTGGTTGACGTTGGTGAATCCGCAATCGTTCAGAATCTGCTTGGCACTCATTTCACGGACATTGATGGCACTGTACTTGTTCATCATTTTGACCAGCGTGGCGGGATCAATGTCCGGTTGGGTGGTACCGAAGCTGGCGGAATAGGCGATGCAGCGTTTTTCCGCCGGGGCAAAATGCAGGAAGAAAGCTGGATCGTATGGTTGGGTGCCGATGTTTCCCCAAACCTGGTCACTGCCAGTGACGTAGATGTCTGCGCGTGGCGGATTGGATTTCAGTTCAGCGGGTGTGCTGTACAGGGCACCTTCCTTAATGGAGAAGCGTTTACGAAAGCGCTTGAACATGCGGTACGAAAAGCCGTAATTGATCATCTGGCTGAGCAGAAAAACAAGCTTATACAGAGGGTTGCGCTGCGAAACACCCCGGATATGGTAGCGCACAAAGGCCTGACGCCAGCTCTGCTCTTCCCGGGGCACGTAATTAATGATTTCCACCTCATGACCCAGTTTTTCGATGACGTGCTGTGTCGCATAGGTCTGTAGGAGCGAGCCATAATTCGCAACCGCATGTCTCGTGATTACCTTTACCTTCGCCATGAATTGTGCCACTCCAAATAGTCTCTGGCTGGTTTTGTGATGGTCGTGGGTTGAAAAACGCTGAACCAGCAATGTTCCCTGACGTGCTAAGTGCCCTGAATGCTCAAAGTTGATGTCGCAAGAGCCATCCTTCCCTTTGAATCTGCTTCAACACACAAGCTTCCTATCTCAACACACGGTAATGTACATAAATTCAGATGGATTGTTCACATCCGTTGCAGGCGGTTAGTGGAACGGATTTTACATTAGTCTGATTCTACTTAAAGTAGATTACCGAATTGTATTGGCATTTTTTATGCCAATTGAGTTTTGTGAATGAACGCACATGATTTGGACTGTTTTTATGGCCGTGTAAAGGGTGCCTCTTGAGATAGGCAAAGCGAAGTGATTTACTGCGCACCAAAAACAAGCATGGTGAATATCTATTGCACGAATTATATCCTTGCCTGTGTCTCCTCCCGCCGTCAATCGCGTAACCCGGACTAGGAAAGATCAAACAACCTATGTATAACCCTTCTACAGTCACCCCTGCTCACAAGGGTACGACATGTTGTGGTCATAAGAATCTGCTTTAATGGCACGGTTTTATCCGCCCGGGATTTGTGGTTTAAACGCACTAAAGGGATGTTTCCCCAAATATTCATCAGCTTACCCCGGGATGGGTGGCCGGGGCGGTATCAGGGCGGTGAAGTGGTTTGTGGTGTATCTGTCTCTATACAATATCTAACAATGATTGGCAGTATATTTGCAGAATATCCGCAACAATCGAAACCCGGTAATGGAATTAGTGAAATCACATGGTACATCTGGCGCAAACCGGTAGGTTGTTTGAAAGACTTACAAAAAGCTTACCAAAGGGAACGGACTTATACGCAACCTCAGACGCAACCCCACACTTATTGATGAAGGTGCGTCTTGCCGGATTAATCCTTTGCTGCCTGGCCTGGCCGGTGGCAGCCGCTGAAGAGGATACAGCATCTTCGGGTAAAACGGATGTGCTGATGGACGTGAATCTGAGTCTGGATTTTACCGAACAATACGACAGCAATGTGTTCAGGGACGCTGACGATGACCGCAAAGTGGATGACTGGATCAGTATTCTCTCCCCCCACGCCCAGTTGGGCCTGGGCTATGGCATTTTCAGGGCCACGCTGGATCTGGATTACACGCAGGGGTGGTATCAGGAATCCGAAGACGACAACTATCAGGATCATTGGTTAGGCAGTGATTTGCGTTGGCGTTTCAATCATCGAAACGAGCTGGCGTTTCGTTCCCGGTTTGACGCTGCCCACGAAGACCGGGGCACCGAACTAACCGAAGGCGGTGCCCGCGTTGTGCCGGAACCCGTTGAATTCGATGTCCAGCGCCATGAACTGTGGTATCAATTAGGCACACGGCAATCCGTTGGCCGCCTGGTGTTGACCGGAACTTACTACGAGAAGCAGTACAGCAACTTCCGTGAGTTCACCCGCTTTCGGGATTATGAGGAAAACCGGGTAATGTCTGCGTTCTTTTGGAATGTGGCCGGCAGAACCGGGGTTCAGTTTGAGGCGACCGCACGGGACATCAATTATTTAACGGATCCGACACCGGTCTCGGGCCAACCGGATACCCTGGACGCATTGGCCACGGAGTTCCTCACCGGGGTGAACTGGAATGTCACCGGTAAAAGCAATGCCAGTGTGTTGCTGGGCTATCGGCAACGGAATTTTGATGACAATGACCGTGAGGATTTTTCCGGACCCAGCTGGCGCATTGATACCCGCTGGTCACCGAAAGAGCATATGGCATTTACCCTCCTGACGGCGCGGGAAGATCGTGAAACCAACGGATTAGGCAGTTTCATTGATGTGAAGACCACCCGGGCCGGCTGGGAGATGGACTGGAACTCGAGGTTTTCCTCAGTGCTGACCCTGTTGGTGGACAAGGAAGACTATGAAGGAACAGAGGATGGACGGGTGGACACCAACCGGGTTGCCCGCTTTGATTTTGAGTACCACATGCGTTACTGGCTGGATTTCGGTGTCAGTTTGGTGAATGAGAGAAATAATTCGGATATAGACAGATTCAATTATGAGCGAAATCTGTTTTTGTTGTTTATGAAAATTTCAAACGAATAGAAATGGAACCAGGAATCGAGACTATGCACAGGGTAATGACTTTCAAGTTCTTGGTGGCGATAGCATGGCTGTTATCGTTCAGTTCAGTGAGTGCGGCCACGCAAGTGGAGATGTCGGAGTATGTATTGGGATCTGGTGACTCTATTCGAATCCAGGTCTATGGTGAACCCGATCTGACGGTGGAAACCCAACTGACAGACACCGGTATACTTTCCTACCCCTTTATAGGTGAGATCCGCCTGCTGGGAATGACCGTGGGCGAGCTGCAGAAAAAAATAACCGAGGGATTGTCAGGCGATTATCTGGTTGATCCCAAGGTGACGGTTTCAATACAACAGTATCGTAATTTTTACGTTAATGGTGAAGTGACCAGGCCGGGTGGATTCACGTTCCAACCCGGTCTGACGGTGCGTAAAGCCATATCGCTGGCTGGTGGATTCACCGAACGAGCGTCTAAAGGCGAGATCTACCTTATTTCCGAAAAAGAGGAAGGCGCCGAACCCAGAAAAGTGGGCCTCAATACAAGAATCAAGCCCGGAGACATCATTACCATAGAACAAAGTTTCTTCTGATTATCCGGCATCGTCAGATGCTCAGCACAGGACTGGCAAATCATGACCATGAAAAAAGACATTACGCTGTTCGCCCAAACCTATAAACAGGAGGGGGAGAACGATCTGCAACGATACTGGCGTACGGTAAAACTGTATAAGTGGTACATCATGGGATTCGTGGGCACCGTAACCCTGCTTACCATGTTCTATGTGTATTCAATGGATCCCATTTACCGTGCCAATACCACTGTATTGATCGAAAGTCAGGAAACCAAAGTCCTGTCCATTGAAGAAGTGTATGGGCTCAATACGGAAGATCAGGAATATTATCAAACCCAGTTTGAGATTCTCCGCTCCAGGGATCTGGCTGAGCGTGTGGTGAAGCACCTCGACCTCACAGCGCATCCGATGTATGACCCGGCTCAGGCCAAGCAGGGGATGATCGCAGGCCTGATGTCCATGGTGAGCGAGCCTCCGGTTGAACTGACACCAACGCAGACCCTGGAACAGGTCGTGGATACGGTGATGAAGAATCTTTCCATCACCCCGGTGAGAAACACCCAGCTGGTCAGCATTACCTTTCATTCACCGGACGCGAAGGTGGCGGCGGAAGTAACCGACACCTATGCCGAGCAGTACATTAAACACCACTTGGAAGAGCGGGAAGGCGTCACTCTGAAGGCCACCGACTGGTTGAGCGACCGCCTGGGCGATCTGCGCGAAACATTACAGGAATCGGAGCAGAAACTGCAGGCGTATCGGGAATCAGAGGAGCTGGTGGACGTGCAGGGGGTGCAGACTCTGGGTGCCGACGAAATCGAGGAAGTCACCCAACGCTATGTGGAAGCCAAGCAGATTCGATCACAGGCGGAAACCACCTACGAACAAATGCGCGAGCTGGGCCCGAATCCACCGGCATATCAGCTGCTGGCGATACCCTCCATACAGTCCAATGACCTTGTATCTGCGTTGAGTCAGCGTAAGTCGATGGCGGATTCCAAGGTAACCGAACTCAGCCAGCGCTATGGGCCCAAACATCCCAAGATGATCTCGGCGCTTTCTGAAGCCAGTTCGGCCGAAGACCAGTTGTATCAGCAGATTCTCAGTGTGGCCGATGGCATCAGAACCAATTATTTTGCTGCGTTGCAGACAGAAAAGGCCCTGCAACGCCAGTTGTCGACCGCAAAAAGTACTCTGCAGGATATCAATCGGAAAGAGATCAAACTACGCGAACTGGAGCGCGAGGTGGAAACCAATCGCAAGCTCTTTAACATGTTCCTGACGCGGGCCAAAGAGACAGAAGAGGCCAGGGGCCTGCAGGCGGCGCACGCTCGTGTGGTGGATCCTGCGGTGATTCCGCAGAAGCCGGTGAAGCCGAACAAGTCCATCAGTTTTATCGTTTCCGTCTTTCTCAGTTCCGCGTTTGCAATCGGCATCGCGATCTTTAAGGAATCCACCCGCAATACTGTGCGCACCAGTGATGATGTGGAAGAAAAACTGGGTACACCGCTGCTCGGTTTCCTGCCCAGGGTAGCAGGCAACAAAAGTACATCCACCTACCATAGCTTTCTAAGTGATCCGCAAAGCCATTTTGCAGAGTCAATGCGAACGGTGCGAACATCGTTTGTGTTATCGAATATGGATAATAACAGCAAGGTGGTGCTGGTAACCTCCTCGGTCCCGGATGAAGGTAAATCCACCGTGGCCCTGAACCTGGCGGAAGCGCTGGGTAGTATGGAAAAGGTGTTGTTGATAGACGCCGATTTGCGGCGGCCTTCATTAACCAAAGTACTGAGCCTGGATCATCACTTACCTGGCCTGACCCAGTTAATCAGCGGTAAGTGCAGCCTGAAGGAATGCATCTTTGATGTTGAAAGTTCCTCAATCAGCGTAATCACCACCGGTAATGTGCAGGGGGTTAATCCTCTGGAAATCGTGTCTTCCAAACGCATCGGCCTGTTGATCAAACAACTGGCGGAAAAATACGATCGCATTATTATCGATTCTCCACCCATCCATGCGGTGAGTGATGCCCTGGTATTGGCCGCCCAGGCGGATAGCGTCATGTATGTGGTAAAATGCGATGATACACCTGCACCGGTGGCTGCCAAGGGCATCAAAAATCTACGTGCAGTGGGCGCCAAGGTTGCCGGCGTGGTTCTCAATCAGGTTAACGTGAAAAAAGCAGCCCATTATGGCGGGGATGCCGAGCATTATTTCTCAGATTACGGTTATTCCCGGGTTGAAGCGAAAGTATGAGTACTGAATACGGTTGAATGATCACTTATGTATGATTTGCACTGCCATCTGTTACCGGGAATCGATGATGGACCGGAGACGGTCGCAGAGTCGGTGGCGTTGGTGCGTGCAGCCATGGCCGATGGCATAACCCATGCCATCGTTACTCCGCATATACATAACGGCCGCTGGGATAACGACATTGCTTCCATCGGCAAGGCGGGCAGGGCATTGGGTCAGGCCCTGCGTGAGCAGAATATTCCGCTGCGCTTGAAAGCGGCGGCGGAAGTGCGGTTGGATGCTGAGCTGCCGGCCATGGTCAAGGCCAACAGGTTGCTGTTTCTTGGCTATTGGGAGCAACATCAAATTCTGCTTTTGGAAATGCCCCACGGTCGTGTGCTTCCCGGAACGGATAAAATGATCGCCTGGTTACGAAAAAACCATATCATTCCCATGATTGCCCATCCTGAGCGTAATCGGGAGATTATGAAACATCCGGCCAAACTCAAACCACTATTGAAAGAAGGGTGTCTGTTGCAAGTGACCGCTGGATCTCTGGTGGGCCAATTCGGTGAAGGGGCACAGCGTATCGCCAAGGCACTGCTGGATGAAGATCTGATTACCATTCTGGCCAGTGATGCCCATAATATAAAAAACCGGCCACCTAATCTGGCAGCCGGTTATGAAGAAGTTGCACGCGTGGTGGGGGATGAAAGGGCCGATCGTTTACTTCACCACAACTCGCGGATGATATTTGAATCCTCCATCAGCCCTTATATCCACTAACCGGATCCGTGTTTCCGGCGGGTTTAGAGCTCCGTTACCTGTACGTTATCGACCAGTAATCCCGTGGCACCACCGTCATTTTGAACGCAGCGAAACACCAGGGAGCCCAAACCGGAAAGCGGGTTATCGAACGCCAAGTCGGTGGCCATTGCGACGATACCCAGGCTATCACTGATGGTGACATCGTATTTATTCAGGCCGTCTACTTTCATTTCCACACGGTACCAGCGGTTATTCTCCACCGTTGATGGTGTCAGCACGGATTGATTGCTGTCACTGCCACTGGCCATGGTAACCCCGGACACGGCACCGCCATCCAACACCAAGGTGGCGCCGGTATTGCCAGCGGAATCCGCAAGGTTCACCTCATACTGGATATAGCCGTTGCGGCTTGCGGTAATTTGAAAATCAAACTGTACTTTGATCTTAGCCGTGCCGGGTGAGATAAAGCTGTAACCAAAACCCAGATCGCGGTTTGCTGTGGCATCGTAATAATCAATGGCTTTGAAATTGGAGGCCGCCGTAAATGGCGATTTGATGTGAGCACTGAGTAACGACTGCGATGCACTGTAGTTGCCCAGTCGCCAAGGCCAGCTAACCATACTGGGTTGCGGTGGCTGGCGCCGGCTGCTTTGTGCATGGTACAGCATATTCTGAACCCGGATCTGGGATTTGATACTGACACCGCCAGTCATTTCCTGAATTACCTTTCCACCCCGGGTCATACGAAACACCGGCGTGCCGTCGCGCATGGGGGCGCGGAAACTGGTGATACCTGCGGCGGCTACCTGCCTTTGCACTTGACCGTTAATGTCGATCTCGAGGGTGGCAGGAGCGGTCAGGAAAGCTAGAAGCTCCACTTCGTTGTTGGGGGTACCGCCGTGAATAGCATCCATTATCTCGGTTTGTTGGGCATTTGCACCCAGCGCCGTCGCAGTATGGTGTTCACGGTAAAATGCATACAGGGCATCGCGAACGATCTCCGGTTTACCCAGTTTGAACCACTGGGTATAAAAGGTTGCGAGATCGTAAAACCCAAACCGGGTACCGGTGGAGGGTGAAATCTCGGTGCCTTCGGAATAATCGTTCCAGGTGATAATTTGTACCATATCAGCGCCGCCATTGATGGCGCTCATCCACAGAGTGCGCATGGCCAGACTGTTGCGGGACTCGACGTAGGTGGACACTTTGTGACGCACGTCCTGAGGGGCTACCGGCGCCATCCATTTTAACCCATAGGCCTGGGCTTCAACGGGATCGTTCACCAGGCGTTCAGAACCTTCAGGAGTTCGTGGCCCCCAATCCGATACACCATACAGTACGTCCTGATAACTGGTGGGAAACTCACTGATAAAATCCTGCAGATCCGCCCGCCAGCCTTGATAGACGGGCAATAACGCCACATCGATGCCATATGTGCGCAGTTTTTGGACTTGCTCAACCCACCAGGCCGGGGATTGACGCTCTGCGTAGTAGGGTGCGATCAACAAGCGGCCGTCCGCCAGGCGATAGGCCGCCGGTTTGGATGCCAGCTGCCGAATCATGTCCACGAATCCACTGGGGTCGGATAACGAAATCATGTCCGGCATCAACAGGATATGAAAATCATCGTATTCTTGGGCGGCCAAATCCAGAATCTTGACGGTGCGATCCCAGTTGTAGCCGGAATAATTGAGAATATCCACGGCAAAACCATCAATACCCATATCGGCGGCCAGGCGAATTTCCTGGCGCATATCGGTGTTGATGAAATCCTCGTAGGTGGGTATGGGAGCACGGTCCAGCGGCTTTTGCCGGATCATACCGCCCTTACTGTAAAACTTACTGTTCTCGCCGTAAGGGTTCATATAGTGGGCACGGTAATAACCTTCAGAAGGTATCTTATTGCTGAGCGAGATCGGGTAAGGGGTAAAATAGTGGGCGAACACCTTTTTGTTACTGGCGGTGAGCTGGGACCGTGGCGCCTGATCAAAAGGCAATAATGCAGAATCAACAACCAAAGTATTACTTTGATTATTGTTCTCAGTCTGACCACCAGAGGTGGTGTTGTTCGTTTGTCCGGTCTGGCTTTCCGGGTTGGAATTGCTTGTATCGTAATCGGAGCTGGTGTTGCTCGTTTGATCGGATGTCGTCAATTCACTGCTGGCGCCTTCTTCCGCGCCGCATGCTGCCAGTAGCATCGCGCTGCAAAGCGTCGCTGCCAGTAAAAAAAATCTAACTGTCATGTTACTGCCTTTAAATATTCAGCCTTTCATTTTTTTTATGGGCTGAAACAACGGTTAAGAAATGAAATAGCGTGGTAAGTTTATAGGCAGAAAACCGCTAGGAAGTCTTTAAATTCATGTATTTGTAAAATTTGCAAAGTCGCGGGCAAGGATTGAGTGAACGGAGTCAAACTAATTGCGGAACCAGTCGGTCTTTGTATGTTTAATAGACAGAAGACGGGGGATGAAGAGGGGACAGCAGAAAGGGTAAGTTAGCAAATGCCAACCAACCCTTGCAACATTTTAGTGCGTATGAGGAGAGCTAAAACTGGTAACTGATAACGGAGTCACACATTTATCCGCGGTATCGATCCTGGTTGGCAAGAAACCATTGGTAGGTTGCCTGCAACCCGGCTTTCAATTCGATACTGTATTGCCAACCCAGGTTCTTCAGGGTTGAAACATCCATAAGCTTGCGCGGTGTGCCGTCCGGTTTGGAGCTATCGAACACCACCTCGCCGGTGTACTCGGTGACTTCCGCCATGGTGTGGGCCAGCTCGGCAATGGTGCAATCGCGGCCGGTACCCACATTAATGTGGGACAGCATGGGGTCGGTATGTTTCTGAAATGTTTCTACCGGTAGATTCATCACGAAAATGGAGGCGGCCGCCATGTCATCCACGTGCAGAAACTCCCGCATGGGTTTACCGGTTCCCCACACCACCACTTGGGGATCCTGATCCAATTTAGCCTGATGAAAACGGCGCATCAACGCGGGGATCACGTGCGAATTCTCAGGATGGAAATTATCGTTCTCACCGTACAGATTGGTGGGCATCACACTGCGGTAGTTGCGTTGGTATTGACGATTGTAGGATTCGCATAACTTGATGCCGGCGATTTTCGCCACCGCATAGGGTTCGTTGGTTGCTTCCAGTACTCCGGTCAGCAGGCTGGATTCCTTGATGGGTTGTTCAGCGAACTTGGGATAAATACAGGAAGAGCCGAGAAACAGTAAATCATTTATGTTGGCCAGGTGTGCGGAATGAATAATGTTGCACTCAATCATCAGATTTTCGTAGATAAAATCCGCCGGATAATTGTTGTTGGCCGCAATGCCGCCCACCTTGGCAGCGGCCAGGTAGACGGCGTCAATATTTTCACTGAGGAAGAAATTGCGAACCTGCAGTTGATCAAGAAGATTGAGCTCGGAGCGGTCACACACAACCAGTTCAATGGCAGGATCCTGTTGTAACTGACGAACTATGGCGGAGCCGACCATTCCTTTATGGCCGGCCACGAAAACGCGTTTCATATTAACCCTCGAGCGTTACATTGATATCGAAACCATTGGTTTTCAACAACGCCAACTGGCGGGCCTGTTGCAGATCCGACTCGATCATTTCGGCGCACATGGACTCCACGCTGATTTCCGGTTCCCAACCGAGATTGCGCTTGGCCTTGGACGGATCCCCAAGCAAGGTTTCCACCTCGGCGGGGCGGAAGTAATTGGGATCAACCTTAACGATGACGTCACCGACTTTTACACCTGGCGCCAGATTGCCATTGATGCTCTCCACGCACCCGACTTCATTGACGCCGGTACCTTCAAACTTCAGGGTAATGCCCAGTTCTGCAGCGGCCATGCTGATGAATTCCCGCACCGAGATCTGTTTGCCGGTTGCAATCACATAATCGTCCGGTTGCTCCTGCTGCAGCATCATCCATTGCATACGAACGTAATCCTTGGCGTGGCCCCAATCGCGCAATGAATCCATGTTGCCCATGTAAAGACACTTCTCCAAACCCTGCGCGATATTGCACAAGCCCCGGGTTATCTTACGGGTAACAAAGGTTTCGCCGCGCCGGGGCGATTCATGATTGAACAGGATGCCGTTACATGCATACATGCCGTAGGATTCACGGTAATTGACAGTAATCCAATAGGCGTACAATTTGGCGACTGCGTAGGGTGAGCGGGGATAGAAAGGGGTTGTTTCCTTTTGCGGAATTTCCTGCACCAACCCGTACAGTTCGGAGGTGGAGGCCTGATAAAAACGGGTCTTGTTTTCCAGGTTCAAAAAGCGAATGGCTTCCAGCAGGCGCAAAGTACCCATGGCATCCACATCCGCTGTGTATTCCGGTGCCTCGAATGACACCGCCACATGGGATTGTGCACCCAGATTGTAAACTTCGTCCGGTTGAATTTCCTGAATGATGCGGGTCAGGTTGGAGGTATCGGTGAGATCACCGTACTTCATTATGAAATTAACATCACTTTCGTGGCGATCCTGGTAAATATGATCCACACGCTGGGTATTGAACTGTGATGAGCGACGCTTTATCCCGTAGACCTTGTAGTTCTTATCCAAAAGAAACTCGGCCAGATAGGATCCATCCTGACCGGTGATCCCGGTTACCAGTGCAACTTTTTGCTTTGCCATTGCTACTATACCTTATCCATTTTCTGAAGTGGTTCTGATACTGCCCCCGACCAATAACTCCAGGTCGGATCTGAACCGAGTCAGAATAGCATCCTGATTCAAGTTCGTCTCGGCGTAGCGTCTGGCTATTGGATTCACCCCATTGCGTGAAGCAGCCGCCAACTCGCTTTCCAGTCCATGCAAAAATCCATCCAGATTCTCCGGATCGACACAACTGAAGATGCCCGGGTGCTTGGCGGCAATCCGGCCCAGCTCGGTATGGGGCTCCGCTGTGACCACCGCGTGCCCTCCGGCCGACAGAATATTGGTGAGTTTGGAAGGCAGCACCGCGTCGGCCGCCCCTTTGCGCTGAATCACCAAATGGACATCCGCTGCCGCCAACATGGTGGGTACCGATTCCCAGGGCAGAAGCGGTTTGAAGTATACATTATCCAGTCCCCGGGACCGAGATTGATTTTCCAGAACCTCTTTATGGGCACCGGAGCCCACAATGAAAAACTTTATCTTACGGTTATGGGCCATCGCGGCGGCGGCATCCAGTAACAACTCCAGTCCTTGCTTAGCGCCAATATTACCGGCGTACAGCACCAGCTTTTCATCGTCGGCCACCCCCCATTCCTGACGTAGCGGAGCGCCGTCAATCCCTGGATGGACAAAATGGGTATCGGACCAATTGGGAAAAAACATTATGCGCTCAGGATCCACGCCTTTGCTTTGTGCCCTTGCCATCATGCTGTGCGAAATGGTGGACACTGCATCGAAACTGCGCAAAATGAACCGTTCCACACGAAATGCCAGGCGGGCCAGTCTACCCTGGCCATTGGATTTAGACATACTCAATCCAAACATGGCATCCAGCTCGAAATCCTGCACATGCAACAGGCTTTTTATGCCAAACAACTTGCAGAACAACAGTGCCAACGGGGTACAAAACAGGGTTGGCTGTACCACCATCAGTACCCGGGGTTTGCGCCAGCAACTGAAAAACAATGGTACCGCCGAGGTCAGTGCAAACGAAATCAGATGCATCAGGCGTTTAATGGTTGTGGGGCTTTTCGGGATATAGTGCGGACAGCGAGTGACGCTGATGTTGCCCGACTGCTCTGTTTGATACACCTTGTTGGAATAGTCGGAATGGCACTGCCACTCCGGATAATAGGGTGCCGCGCAGATCACCTTCATCGAATCATCTTTGTCGGCAAACCACTTTACCATTTCACCGTTGTACTTTCCGATCCCGGTGAGCTCCGGGCTGTAGTTCAGAGAATACAACAACAGCGTGTCACGGTTTTTCATATAGAACTGTCCTCTGGAAATTCAGGTATTCAGTATGCGTTCTTGTTAACAAACCCTTTTGTTAAGGTTGCCAGCAGAATTTTGAAATCCATCCATAGGGACCAGTTGCGTATGTACTCCAGGTCAAAGTCGATACGCTTCTGCATTTTATCCAGAGTGTCGGTTTCACCGCGCCAACCGTTCACCTGAGCCCATCCGGTAATACCCGGCTTCATTTTGTGGCGCAGCATATAGAACGCCACGCGCTTGCGGTACTCCTCATTGTGAGCCACGGCGTGGGGGCGCGGGCCCACCACAGACATGCTGCCACCCAGAACATTCAGAAACTGCGGTAACTCATCCAGGGAAGTGGAGCGCAGGAATGCACCGAACGGTGTGATCCTGCTGTCGTTGCGGGTTGCCTGAGTCACTTTACTGCCGTTTTCGGTAACCCGCATGCTGCGAAATTTAAGTACGGAAATTTTACGACCATCCAATCCGTAGCGGTTTTGTTTGAAAAAAACGGGGCCGGGGGATGTAAGTTTTACACCAATGGCGATGAACAACATGGGAATGGCGATCACCACCAGAATCAGGGAGGCCAGGACAAGATCTTCCAAACGCTTGAGAAAGGACCAGCCACCCCGCATGGGCGTGTCGTATACACTGACGGTCTGAATATCGCCCACTTGTCCGATGCGCGCGTGCAGCAGATTGTAGATGAAAAAGTCGGGTATCAGATGCACATCCACCGTGGTATCACCGAGACGGCGCATAATCTCTTCGATACGGTTTTTGGCCGAGAAGGGCAGCCCCACAAAGAGCACCTCTGTTGCACCGGCCTTGGCCTCTAGCACACCGTCTTCAACATTACCGCGCACAAAGGGGCGCAGGGTTTCTTCCAACCGGTCAGGCTGGCGATCGTCGTATATACCCACCAGCCGGTAGCCCGTTTCCGGGTGCTCCAGCAACTCCTTGGCCAGCATGCAGCCCGAATCGGACAGCCCGATAATGGCCACATTACGGCTGTTGAATCCCCGGCGACGCAGGTTAAACAGAAACAGCCGGAAGCCTGCACGCCAGCCGCACAAGCTGGTTGCCGTGAGCATGATCCACAGCGCCAGGGATACCCGCGAGTAGTGATCTGCCACCTTGGCAAAGAAAACGAATATCAATAAGGGGAAGAGGGTGATCATCCAGCTGAGCACGGTAGAAAACAGCATCTCCGACAGGGCCCCGGCGCGCCAGGAGCGGTATAACCAGAACATTTCAGCCACAAAGGTGTATGAAACCGTGGCGATCATGGCTAATAGAAAATGCTCAAAGTTGTAATCAATACCCAGCGCCAGAATGATGAAATACCACGTAAACTGGATTATGGCGATGTCCACCAGCCGGTATAAAAACGCAAATTGATTGACATTGTTCCTAACAAATCCCTTGGCCATTTTACTTCACCTTTTGTTTTGACAGTGATCCTGGGGTCCACCATCTGATTCACAGCAGACGATATCCATTCATGATGTACACCTGATGAAACGAGTTCACCGGCGCTACCGGTTACTGTTGTTTCAGATCAATTTCGAGACCTGAATACCCCTAAGTGTGTGTTCGTATACCGCAGGGGCAACGGAACTCAGCAAAAACCAAGCCAGCTGGAGACAGGAAAGATTTATCTTGTTAAACCCAGGAATGAAGGAGCATAGAAAAAGAGCACCAACGATCCTTGTTGTATGCAGATCAATCAAAAGCTGACTTGAATTACTCTGATTTAGTAATCACTTAGAAAAAGTGTCGCTGGTATAGCACACTTCAAAACATTATGGGAAGGAACGCCTAAGCAATTGTGACAGTTGAAAAAAATTATCTGATAACCGTAAGAAAAGTGATGAATTGAAATCCTGAAATGGCGTTGATTAACTGATCAAGGCTGGTGCAGTGGGGAGGTAAGTGCACCAGAACGTTGTGTCCAGTACCCAATGATAACCAAAGATTATTATCGGAAAACCGTAAAGCTTTTTTCTTTTCTCCGCCCCTGACATATAATGTGCGGCCTTTTCCGCCCGTAACCGACGGCTTAACAACGGGCGGAAAACCCAGAGATGCCAACCTTTGCAGGTGCATGCGGGCGCAATCGCGGGCAAAGAGGCAGACGGCAAGAGGCAAGAGGGCAGATTCGTGGATTATCCAAAGCAGTACGGAGTCATCATTATTGGTGGCGGTCACGCCGGTACCGAGGCGGCACTGGCCAGTGCCCGCATGGGGGTGTCGACCCTGCTGCTGACCCACAACATCGAAACCCTGGGCCAGATGTCCTGCAACCCGGCCATCGGTGGCATTGGTAAAAGCCACCTGGTGAAAGAAATCGATGCCCTGGATGGCGCCATGGCCCGCGCCACCGACCGCGGCGGCATCCAGTTTCGTATCTTGAACTCCCGCAAAGGCCCGGCGGTGCGGGCCACCCGTGCCCAGGCCGATCGCATCCTCTATAAAGCGGCTATTCGTGAGATCCTTGAAAACCAGTCCAATCTGGATATCTTCCAGCAGGCCGCCGACGACCTGATTGTGGAAGGTGAGACCATTAAAGGTGTGGTCACCAATATGGGGGTGCGCTTTTTTGCCCAATCCGTAGTGCTCACCGCCGGTACCTTCCTTGGCGGCAAGATTCACATCGGGCTGGATAACCATGCCGGTGGTCGTGCCGGTGATCCGCCTTCCATCGCCCTGGCTCAACGCCTGCGGGAGTTGCCATTCAATGTGGACCGGCTGAAAACCGGCACGCCGCCGCGCATCGACGCCAAAACCGTGGATTTTTCGGTGATGACCGAACAACCCGGGGATACACCGCTGCCGGTGATGTCCTTTATAGGATCTTTGGAAGAGCATCCGCGCCAGATCAGTTGCTATATCACCCATACCAATGAGCGCACCCACGACATCATACGGGGTGGACTGGACCGCTCCCCCATGTACACCGGGGTGATCGAGGGCATCGGGCCCCGTTACTGCCCGTCTATTGAAGACAAGATCCACCGTTTCGCCGACAAGGATTCCCACCAGATCTTCATCGAGCCGGAGGGCCTGACCACCCACGAGTTGTACCCCAACGGCATCTCCACCAGCCTGCCCTTTGATGTGCAGCTGGATCTGGTGCATTCCATCCGCGGTATGGAAAACGCCCATATTCTGCGCCCGGGCTATGCCATCGAATACGATTTCTTTGATCCGCGGGATCTGAAGTATTCCCTGGAGACCAAGTTCATCAACGGCCTGTTCTTTGCCGGCCAGATCAATGGCACCACCGGCTACGAAGAGGCCGGTGCCCAGGGTTTGTTGGCGGGCATGAACGCCGCCCTGCGGGCTCAGGAAAAAGACCCCTGGACCCCGCGCCGGGATGAAGCCTACATCGGCGTTCTGGTGGACGACCTGATCAGCATGGGCACCCTGGAACCCTATCGCATGTTCACCAGCCGGGCCGAGCATCGCCTGTTGCTGCGTGAAGACAATGCAGATCTGCGGCTAACGGAAAAGGGCCGTGAGCTGGGCCTGGTGGGGGATGAACGCTGGCGCCGGTTCTGTGATAAAAAAGAAGCCATCGAACGCGAAGAACAACGCCTGCGCAGCACCTGGGTGCTGCCGGAATCCGCCATGGCGCGGCAGTTAAATCCGAAACTGGGCAACGTCATCGGTCGCGAGTACAGTTTGAAGGATCTGTTGCGGCGGCCTGAATTGAGTTACAGGGATATCGCAGCCCTGACCCCGGAACTGGACGTGGATGCCGCAGTGGCCGAACAGATTGAAATCACCGCCAAATACGAAGGCTACATCGCCCGCCAGCAGGATGAGGTGGAACGACTGCGGCGCAGTGAAAATACCCCCTTGCCGGAGGATTTCGATTACGACGGCATCTCCGGCCTCTCCAATGAAATCAAAGCCAA
The DNA here is from genome assembly GCF_003671475.1 of Ketobacter sp. GenoA1. NCBI lineage: Bacteria > Pseudomonadati > Pseudomonadota > Gammaproteobacteria > Pseudomonadales > Ketobacteraceae > Ketobacter > Ketobacter sp. GenoA1. Next base: position 107,101 of record NZ_RCHM01000030.1, read on the forward strand.
ACTCAGCCAGGCCCGACCACACACCCTGGGTCAGGCCAGCCGTATCCCCGGTGTTACCCCGGCGGCGGTATCCCTGTTGCTGATCCATCTGAAAAAGCGTACGGCCCAATCCCGCAAGAGTGCATAGGGGGATAAAATGAGTGCGTACGGCATCATAGATGGCCATGTGTAGGCAGTTATCGGATTTTCTATTCCATAATTAACACGGTTTAAAATTCGAAGGGCTTAATTTCGAAAAAATTTATCTCTGTTTTGTCTGTGTAGTGAGATCACTATTTTGATTTGCTGCATAGAACTTCGAACTGCTACGACCCAGCATCCAGTTCACGCAGATACAATTATCATTATTCGATTGAATATTTCAGGCAGCATGCACATGGTTGAAGCGGTTGTTTTATTTATATCCGGGACACTTTTATTATTCATGGTTAAAAAGGTATACCCATTTAGTCTGAAAGAATTTAGTCCTGTGGTTTTGTTTATTCAACAACATCCGAAATTCAACCTGGCTGTCGGAATATTGTCATTGCTTTATTCGGTTTTCTTAACGGTTCAGTTAGTTTGGTAGAAATAATGCCCTGCAAACTAAATCTGTTTGAAAGTACCTCTTATGATTTCCAGAACAGATAATACGATGTGGAAGAGTAAAACTGCTTTAGCTGCATTTTTTTTGGCTATCCTGGCATTCGTCATTTCTGCACACAATATCAGACAAAAGATCATCGTTGATCCGCTTTCGAAAGAAGATCGAGACTTCGTAACCAGCGCCATAATGAAGTCTGATGAGCTACGCAACAAAATCGGGTCTGTCCAGGAGGTTGAGTTTCATGGTGGTATCTATATTGAGAAACTTTCTGAATTATCTTATGGCGTTAATTTGATAACGGAACAGGATCGTGTTGGCGCAGACTTGAGAATTAAGAGATTTGAGCATCAGATCGTAGAGGCCAGGTTAGTTCATTTGTCACTTAACGTTCATGAGGCTTTCTTGATAGAACTCTTAGAGGTGGATGATGCGCTGGGTGTGAGACACAGTATGAGCACCACTTCGGCTAACGAGCATGATACTACTCTGGCGAAGACCTTAACCAAGATGGGATGTTATCACCAAGAGGCTATTCGCCTTCCTATCCTTGGCAAAAAGTTCGACAAGTTTTCCCGGCTCAGCAATTCGAGAGCTTCATGTTTAACGGGTTTGGCTCATCTGTTTCGTTGGACACATTGTCGATCACCTCAATGATGGATACATACAACACTATTGGGTCTAATACCAAGTATAATGCCTGGGGTAGTGGGCACGAAAATGATTGGTGGGATAATCAATTAGATCGCTATACAAATTCCTTTAACAATGGTGGTTGGAATAGCAATAATTTTGCTACATCAATATTACACTCAGGGGGAATAGGTTCATATGAAAACTCATTTGGTAGCGCTCCAAGTTTTGGTACGCCTCTTCCGCAAACGGATTGGAGCTGGTAATGGACGCCCAGTTCATATTTTTTTCTATTATGATATGCGTATTTATGTTGATATCAGAATGTATTGTTGTTGCAAAGGTGAGTAAGCGCTTCTTAAGCAAGAATCTTATCAGTATTATCCATTTACTATCGTTGATAGCGATTCTTTGTTTTCTCTTAGGATATTCGATCGCTGGAGATCGCTACGCTGATTGGGAATTAGGTGTATCTGTCGATAAGTACCTTGCGTTCAGTTTCGTTATTGGTCTTCTATCGGTGGTGACATATTCGCATAGGAAGCACCTAATTATTGGAGTTCCTATTTCGATGTTCTCAATAATCTATTCTTTTTATCTTAATAGCATTTTTATTAAGGAAGTTTTTCTATAAGTATTCAGCACAAAAACTTAGTAACATCAGTTTGGATGATGGAAGTTAGTTTTCTAGAGCGACGGCTTTGTATAGGGCAAGGTAAATTGTTGAAGACTTGTGGGATGTGGTTGGATTCGAATAGCGATGCTTTAGCAGTGAACAAAATTGTCAATGTTATGTGCTGTAAGTTCTCCCGCTGTGTCTCAGGTAGTCATTTTTTTTGTGCTTTTGTTACCAAGGTGTAGTTGGTATTGAGGGGGCGTTGGACATGAGCATAGGTTGCTTGTTTTTAAGGCTAATTGCAGCAGCTTATGCCTACAGTGCAAAAATGTATTAGGTGATGGCTTGTTGGTTCGCAAAAGCTTCTTTGTTTTTCAAAAGCAAGTTTTCGCTAAGTAAAATTCGGATTTCAATCAAACGTGTGCCCAGGGAATCTATTAACACTTGGCAAAGAGTGCTTGATAAAAACTTAGTGCCAGTTTTCTAGTGGTGTCAGGAGTGGGAGTGATATTATTTGTTTTCAATTAACCTGCAGCGCCTCCTAAGCAGGCAGTATTTTTTACCCTTTATCCTGGCCGTTGGGGCGCTGTCTTTTTACGCGTACAGTATCAGGCAACAGATCATGCTGGAGCCGTTGTCCGGGTACGAAGCTGAACAATACGCCAGGCAGATACAACAGGCTGACGTGCTGGAGAAACGACTGGGGCCCATTCACCACGTTGAGATGCTCGGTGGGTTATATGAAGAGCAAAGAGCCCGCTGTAATTACGGTGTGATGATAACGGCAGAGAAGCGCCAGATTCATGCGGAACTTTGGCTCTATAAGAAAGGGGGCCGTGTCGACTCAGTCCATTTGGTTCATCTGGCGCTCAGTGAGGATGAACGCTTCAGTATTCAACTGGATGTGGTGAAGCCTAAAGGTGTTAGCCCGCATGGCGGATGAAATAGTTACCGGTTTCCCCCCTGAATTACTGGCCTTTTTTCCCAGATGGTGTAAAAAGCTTCCTATTCAAAACACGTATTTGTCAGGGTACCCCTAGTCACCGTGCAACTAACCGAACACCACGCCGCCACACTGGCCAGCGGTTGTGAGCAGTTGGGCCTGAATCTGAGCGCAAGCCAGCTGCACATCATCCGCCGTTATCTGGAAAACCTGCTGAAGTGGAATCAGGCTTATAACCTCACCGCCATCCGTGATCCCGATGACATGGTGATCAAGCACCTGCTGGACAGCCTGTCCATCGTGCCGCACGTGCGCGGGCGCAACATACTGGATGTGGGCACCGGGCCGGGCCTGCCGGGGGTGCCGGCGGCCGTCTGCGATCCCGGCCAACGCTGGACCCTGATCGACAGCAATGGCAAAAAGACCCGGTTTCTGGTGCAGATGAAAGCCGAACTCAAGCTGGATAACGTCACTGTGCTAAAAGGGCGCATCGAATCCGTACCCACAAATCAGTGCTACGATACCATTACCAGCCGCGCCTTCTCCTCCCTGCAGAACTTTGTCAGTGTGTGCTTACCTCTGCTGGAGCCCGAGGGTGAACTGCTGGCCATGAAGGGCCAGATACCTCATGATGAGGTGGCGGCACTGCAGGATCAGGGCCTGCATATCCGTGTTGAGCCATTGAATGTGCCCTATTTGCATGAAGAGCGGCACCTGATTGTGGTAAAAAGAGCACAGACCGAATAATTCCATCCGGGGGAGATCGATTGTGGGCCAAGTAATATCAGTGACCAATCAAAAAGGCGGTGTGGGCAAAACCACCACCTCCGTGAATCTGGCTGCGTCACTGGTTGCCACCAAGCGCAAGGTGTTGATGATCGATCTGGACCCGCAGGGCAATGCCACCATGGGCAGTGGTGTCAACAAGCACGAACTGGAAGCCTCCATTTATGATGTGCTGATGGATCGAATGCCGGTGGCGGAGGCCCTGATTCATACCGAGCCGGGCTATGACCTCATCGGCGCCAATGCGGATCTGACCGCCGCCGAAGTGGAACTGTTGGACGGGGACCAGAAAGAGCAGCGCCTGAAGTCGGCGCTTGCAGGCGTGCGCTCCCAATATGATTACGTGCTGATTGATTGTCCCCCGTCGCTCAACATGCTGACGGTGAACGCCCTGGTGGCCTCCGATTCCGTGATCATTCCCATGCAATGCGAGTACTATGCTCTGGAAGGGTTGTCGGCGCTGCTGAATACCATCGAGAAAATCCAGAGCGTGCTGAATCCAAATCTGGAAATCGATGGCTTGCTGCGCACCATGTACGATCCCCGCATTGCCCTGGCCAACCAAGTGTCCAGTCAATTGACAGAACACTTCGGCGACAAGGTTTACCGCACCATTATTCCCCGCAACGTGCGCTTAGCCGAAGCCCCCAGCCACGGTTTGCCGGTATTGGAATACGACCGCCGCTCCCGGGGCGCCGTGTCCTATCTGGCTTTGGCCGGTGAGTTGATCCGCCGCGCCGAGCAAAAAATATCCACCGCCGGTGCGGAAACCGTTACCGCCTGATTGCGTCCAAGAGCAAGCCCCTTATAATGTGAAGCCCGCACAGTGGGAACGATTGCATTATTCACCGACTGCAACAGGTCACCGACTACAATAAAGGCGATACATGGCTGCCAAGAAGAAAGGATTGGGTCGTGGGTTGGACGCGTTACTGGGAAGCGCCAACATTCCGCAGAAAGAAGTGTCCACCGATGCCAGCAAGCCGGTCACGGTAAGCAAAGAAGATGTAGATGGTGAGCTCCGGCATCTGCCCATCGAATTCTTGCAGCGTGGCCGTTATCAACCGCGCCGCGATATGGATCCCCAGGCATTGGAGGATTTGTCCAACTCCATCAAGGCCCAGGGGGTGATGCAACCCATCGTTGTGCGTCCGTTGGCCGGTGCCAATCAATATGAAATCATCGCCGGTGAACGCCGCTGGCGCGCCAGTCAGTTGGCGGGTCTGGATAAAGTGCCCTGTGTCATTCGCGCGGTCACCGATGAAGCCGCCATCGCCATGGCTCTGATCGAAAATATCCAACGGGAAGATCTGAATCCCATTGAAGAGGCGGCTGCCCTGCAGCGATTCCAGGATGAGTTCGAATTGACCCACCAGCAGGTGGCCGAAGCGGTGGGTAAATCCCGTACGACGGTGACCAATTTACTGCGACTGATGAGTCTGAGCCCGGAAGCCCGTAAATTGGTTGAGCACGGTGATTTGGAAATGGGGCATGCCCGCGCGATTCTGACGCTGGACAGCGCTAAACAGACAGAAGCCGGCCGTACCATTGTTGCCAAGGGTTTGTCCGTGCGTCAGACCGAGGCACTGGTGCGTCGCCTGCAACAGGAAAAAATCGCCACCGGTGATACCAAAATCGATCCTGATATCAAATTGTTACAAGATAATCTGTCCGACAAGCTGGGGGCGCCGGTGATGATTCAGCACAGTGCCAAAGGTAAAGGTAAACTGGTCATTCGCTACGGTAGCCTGGACGAGTTGGACGGTATTCTGGATCACATCAAATAAACCCGCGCACGAGTCGCTCTACCCGTGTTGCCTGTGGTTGGGAAAGTCTCTATAATCGGCACCGCCTTACACAGGCACCTGCAATCAGCGTTTGAGCTGACCCAAAAGGTCCAAAAGGTCAAAAGAAGTAAATCGCTGGTTAAAGGGCAAACGGAAAAGACTGTGACAAAGCCAAGCACGTTAAACAAAGGGTATCTGGGTGTTTACGTGGTAGGTTCGCAGGCCCTCGTCTCAACCTTGATTCCCGTCATCGTGTTGTGTTTTGTGGGTAAAGCTGCTGCTTTGGCAGCCTTGGTTGGAGGCTGGATTGCTGTCCTGGCCAACCTTTACTTCGCAATACAGGCATTCCGCTTTTCGGGGGCGCGTGCCTCGCAAAATATGGTGCGGGCGTTTTATCGGGGTGAAGCCGGCAAATTTGTCATTGTCATGCTGCTGTTCATCGCAGCGTTCAAACTGCTCCCAGGTGTACGTGAAAGTGCAGCGTATTTGTTTTCAGCCTTCTTTGTAGTGTACGGTGTCGCCTGGTTGGCGCCGTTGTTTTTGCGCAAGTAAGCAAGGCAAAGAAGCTAAAGTCCGACTTCGATTTTAAGGTATTGGGTTACTATGGCTGCAGATTCCTCAGAATACATCAAGCACCACTTGACCAATCTGGTATATGGTCAGCACCCCGATGGTTCCTGGGGCTTCGCACATTCCGCTGCCGAAGCTGCCGAAATGGGTTTCTGGAAATTCCACGTGGATACCCTGGGCTGGTCCGTAGGCCTGGGTGTGCTGTTTCTGGCGCTGTTTGGTTTCGCTGCCAAGCGTGCCACCACCGATGTCCCCAAGGGCTTTCAGAATTTCGTCGAGATCCTGGTGGATTTCGTTGATACCCAAACCAAAGAGAATTTTCACGGCCGCAACCCGATGATCGCCCCCATGGGCCTTACCATCTTCTGTTGGGTGTTCCTCATGAACCTGATGGACCTTATTCCCGTGGATTGGATACCAGCGCTGTTCAACCTGTTCGGCGTTCACTATATGAAAATCGTGCCTTCCACGGATCCCAATATCACGCTGGGCATGTCGTTTACGGTGTTCTTCCTGATTATTTTCTACAGTATCAAGGTGAAAGGGATCGGCGGCTTTGCCGGTGAGCTCACCCTGCACCCCTTCAGCAGTAACAACCTCTTCGTTAAGCTGCTGCTGATTCCGGTGAACCTGTTCTTGGAAACGGTCAACCTTTTGGCCAAGCCGATTTCACTGGGTCTGCGACTGTTCGGCAACATGTACGCCGGTGAGATGATCTTCATTCTTATTGCTTTGATGTTCAATGCCGGTGTGATCATGGCTCTGTTCGGCGGTGTGCTGCAACTGGGCTGGGCGATCTTCCACATTCTGGTTATCACCCTGCAGGCGTTCCTGTTCATGGTGCTGACCATTGTGTACCTGAGCACGGCGCACGAAGATCACTAAGAATTGATTTAAACGTTTTACATTAACCTTAACTTTTAAAAGTAACACCAGGAGATAACATGGAAACTGCATCTGCACTTGTATTGATCGCCGCTGGTTTGGTAATCGGTCTGGGCGCGTTGGGTACTGCAATCGGCTTTGGTCTGCTGGGCGGCCGACTGCTGGAAGGTACTGCCCGTCAGCCGGAAATGGCTCCCATGCTGCAAGGTAAAATGTTCCTGATGGCTGGTCTGTTGGACGCGGTGCCAATGATCGGTGTGGGTATCGGCATGTACATGATCTTCGTATTGGCCTAAGTCCATCGCTTCGTAGAAAGTAGCGTCACACATTTACTTTAACGAGCGAGAGGGTTTGGTATGGATATTAACGCCACCATCCTAGGACAATCTATCGCCTTTGCCGTATTCGTTTTTTTCTGTCTGAAGTTCGTATGGCCGCCTTTGATCAACGCCATGCGCGAGCGCTCAGAAAAAATCGCACAGGGCTTACAGGCGGCAGACCAGGCAGAGCAAGATCTGGAATTGGCAAAAGAGAAAGCCGCCGAGACCTTGCGTGAAGCCAAGCAGCAGGCCGCTGCGCTGATTGAACAGGCAAACAAGCGTGCCAATCAGTTGGTTGAAGAAGCAAAAGATCAGGCCCGCGCCGAAGGCGAGCGTCTGAAAGCGGCTGCACAGGCAGAAGTAGAGCAGGAACTGAATCGCGCTAAAGAAGCACTGCGCGGCCAGGTTGCGGTTCTGTCGATCGCCGGTGCGGAAAAAATTCTTGGCACAGCAGTGGATCAAGGCGCTCATAACGCAATGCTTGAGCAGCTTGCATCTGAACTGTAACGGTATCGGATTATGGCAGAACTAATCACAGTTGCCCGGCCTTACGCGAAAGCGGCTTTTCAGTACGCCGATGAAAACGGCGCATTAGCTGAATGGTCCGATATGCTTGCCTTTGCAGCGGCTGTTTCCAATGATGAAGCAGTGTCCGGTTATCTGCAGAACCCCAAGATCACTTCCGCCCAGAAAGCAGAAGCCTTTGGCGAGTTGTGCAAGGACAAGCTGAATGAACAGGGTAAAAACTTCGTGACTCTTTTGGCGCAGAACAAGCGTCTGACGGCGTTGCCGGAAATCGCGGCGCTGTACGAGACACTGAAGTCCCAGAAAGAACAGAGCGTGGATGTGGAAATCACCTCCGCTTTCGCTTTGTCCGACGAGCAGGCAGGAAAACTTGCCGCTTCCCTGAAGCAGAAACTGGGCCGCGACGTCAATGTCACCACCGAAGAAGACAAGTCTCTGGTTGGTGGTGTCATCATCAGAGCCGGCGATTTGGTGATTGACGGTTCCGTACGCGGCAAGCTCGCTAAACTGGCCGAAAAATTGAATTCTTGAGTTTGAGGACATAAGCATGCAGCAACTCAACCCTTCAGAAATAAGCGAGCTGATCAAACAGCGCATCGCGAATCTGGATACAACATCCGAAGCGCGCACCGAAGGTACTATCGTTAGTGTATCTGACGGTATCGTGCGCATTCACGGTCTGGCCGACGTTATGTACGGCGAGATGGTTGAATTCGAAAACGGCATTTACGGTATGGCTCTGAACCTGGAGCAGGATTCCGTTGGTGCGGTGGTACTGGGTGATTACCTGGGTCTGGCAGAAGGCCAGAAAGCGAAATGTACCGGTAAAGTACTGGAAGTGCCGGTTGGTCGTGGCCTGCTCGGCCGCGTTGTAGACGCGCTGGGTAATCCCATTGATGGTAAAGGCCCGCTGGGCACAACCGAAACCGACGTGGTGGAAAAGGTTGCACCGGGTGTAATTGCCCGTCAATCAGTGGATGAGCCGGTTCAAACCGGTTTGAAATCCATCGACGCCATGACCCCGGTAGGTCGTGGCCAGCGTGAGTTGATCATCGGTGACCGTCAGATCGGTAAAACCGCGATCGCCATCGATACCATCATCAACCAGAAAGACTCCGGTATTAAGTGTATCTACGTGGCCATCGGCCAGAAGCAATCCTCCATTGCCAACGTAGTGCGCAAGCTGGAAGAACACGGTGCCATGGAAAACACCATTGTGGTGGCAGCGGCCGCGGCCGATCCTGCAGCCATGCTGTTCCTGGCGGCCTTCACCGGTTGCACCATGGGTGAATACTTCCGTGATCGTGGTGAAGATGCCCTGATCGTATACGATGATTTGACCAAGCAGGCCTGGGCCTATCGTCAGATCTCGCTGTTGCTGCGTCGTCCCCCGGGCCGTGAAGCCTATCCCGGTGACGTGTTCTATCTGCACTCCCGTTTGTTGGAGCGTTCTGCTCGCGTAAGTGCTGATTACGTTGAGAAGTTCACCAATGGCGAAGTAAAAGGCCAAACCGGTTCCCTGACCGCCCTGCCGATCATTGAAACCCAGGCCGGTGACGTATCCGCATTCGTACCCACTAACGTAATCTCCATCACCGATGGTCAGATCTTCGTTGAAACCAACCTGTTTAACTCCGGTATCCGGCCTGCAATGAACGCCGGTATCTCGGTGTCTCGTGTGGGTGGTGCGGCACAAACCAAGATCATCAAGAAACTGGGTGGTGGTATTCGTCTGGCATTGGCGCAGTATCGTGAACTGGCGGCGTTTGCCCAGTTTGCATCGGATCTTGATGAAGCCACACGTAAGCAGTTGGAACACGGTACCCGTGTTACCGAACTAATGAAGCAGAAGCAGTATGCTCCGCTGTCCGTGGCTGAAATGGGTCTGGTGCTGTACGTAGCCAACGAAGGTTATCTGGAAGACATTGACGTGGCCAAGATTCTGGATTTCGAAGCGGCGCTGCTGTCGTACGCGAACTCAGAAGCCTCTGCATTGATTGCCAAAGTCAATGAGAAAGGCGATTGGAACAGCGACATCGAAAGCGAGTACAAAGCACTCGTTGAGAAGTTCAAGTCCACTCAGACTTGGTAATCATTCACCGGGGCAGGGTCACCTGCCCCGAATACTGAATACGGTACACCTATGTCAGGCGCAAAAGAGATACGTGGCAAGATAGCCAGTGTTAAAAACACGCAAAAAATTACCTCTGCAATGGAACTCGTTGCGGCCAGTAAGATGCGTAAAGCGCAGGATCGTATGGCGGCATCCAAACCTTATGCGGAGAAAATTCGCCAGGTCGTTCGCCACTTGGCCAATTCCAATCCGGAGTACAAGCACACCTATATGGACGAGCGCGAAGTAAAACGTGTTGGGGTCATTGTAGTGTCTTCCGACCGTGGCTTGTGTGGTGGTTTGAACATCAATTTGTTCAAAAAGACGCTGCAGCTCACTAAGGAATGGAAAGAGAAAGGCTGTGAAGTTGATATGGCCCTGATCGGCACCAAGGCCGTTAGTTTCTTCCGCTCAGTAGGTGGCAATGTTGTGGCGACCAAAACCGGTCTGGGAGATCAGCCTTCCATTGAAGATCTGATCGGCGCGGTTAAAGTCATGTTGGACGCATTCGAATCCGGAAAGATTGATCGGTTGTATCTGATGTACAACGATTTTGTGAACACCATGACCCAGACCCCAACCAGCATCCAGCTGCTTCCTCTTGAAGCCAGTAAAGATGAAGCCTACCAGCATCACTGGGACTACATCTATGAGCCGGAAGCCAAAGAAATACTGGATTACCTGCTGGTACGGTTCGTAGAGTCTCAGGTTTACCAGGGTGTGGTTGAGAACAATGCCTGTGAGCAGGCCGCGCGAATGGTTGCCATGAAGTCTGCGACCGACAACGCGGGCAATCTGATTAACGATTTGCAGTTGGTTTACAACAAGGCACGTCAGGCGGCGATTACCCAAGAGATTTCAGAAATCTGCGGCGGCGCGGCAGCGGTGTAACGGACAGGTTTCTTACCTACAGATTTTAATAGTTACGATTCAAGAGGATACAAACATGAGTAGCGGACGTATCGTACAAATCATCGGAGCGGTAATTGACGTAGAATTCCCGCGCGATTCTGTACCAAACGTGTACGACGCACTGAACGTGGAGAACGCTCCGACCGTTCTCGAAGTTCAGCAACAGTTGGGTGACGGTATCGTTCGTACCATCGCCATGGGTTCTACTGAAGGCCTGAAGCGTGGCCTGAACGTGGCCAGCACCGGAGCGCCCATCAGCGTGCCGGTTGGTACTGAAACCCTGGGTCGAATCATGGACGTTCTGGGTAACCCCATCGACGAATGCGGCCCCATCGGTGAACAGCAACGCGCCTCCATTCACCGCAAGCCGCCTACTTATGCAGAACAATCCTCTTCTACCGATCTGCTGGAAACCGGCATCAAGGTAATCGACCTGATCTGCCCCTTCGCCAAGGGTGGTAAAGTGGGTCTGTTCGGGGGTGCCGGTGTTGGTAAAACCGTAAACATGATGGAGTTGATCAACAACATCGCAACCGAGCACTCCGGTCTGTCTGTGTTCGCCGGTGTTGGGGAACGTACTCGTGAGGGTAACGACTTCTATCACGAAATGCAGGAAGCGGGCGTTGTTAACGTTGAGCAGTTCGACAAATCCAAAGTGGCCATGGTTTACGGCCAGATGAACGAGCCACCCGGTAACCGTCTGCGTGTGGCGCTGACCGGCTTGACCATGGCGGAAAAATTCCGTGATGATGGCCGAGATGTACTGTTGTTCGTGGACAACATTTATCGTTACACCCTGGCGGGTACCGAAGTATCGGCGCTGTTGGGCCGTATGCCTTCGGCGGTAGGTTACCAGCCCACCCTGGCGGAAGAGATGGGTGTATTGCAGGAGCGTATTACCTCCACCAAGACCGGCTCCATCACCTCTATCCAGGCTGTATACGTACCTGCGGATGACTTGACTGACCCATCACCGGCTACCACGTTCTCGCATCTGGACTCCACGGTAGTACTGAGCCGTGATATCGCTGCTAAGGGTATCTACCCTGCGGTTGATCCTCTGGACTCCACCTCCCGTCAGCTGGATCCTCTGGTGATCGGTGCGGAACACTATGATGTGGCCCGTGGCGTGCAGACCAATCTGCAGCGTTACAAAGAACTCAAAGACATCATCGCCATTCTGGGTATGGACGAGCTGTCTGAAGAAGACAAGCTGGTGGTATCGCGCGCTCGTAAGATCGAACGATTCCTGTCACAGCCTTTCCACGTGGCGGAAGTATTCACCGGCTCTCCCGGTAAGTATGTGTCTCTGAAAGACACCATCCGCGGCTTCAAGATGATTCTCGATGGCGAACTGGATCACCTGCCTGAGCAGGCGTTTTATATGGTTGGTTCCATCGAAGAAGCCATCGAAAAAGGCGAAAAAGCGTAATAACGCTAGGGAGTTAGAACCATGGCGATAACCGTACACTGTGATATCGTTTCTGCTGAAAAATCCATCTTTTCCGGATTGGTGGAAATGGTTGTCGCTCACGGCACGTTGGGTGACCTGGGTATTGCCCCGGGTCACGCTCCCTTGCTGACGCAATTGAACCCCGGTCCGATTCGCGTCATCAAGCAAAACGGTGATGAAGAAGTGTACTATGTGTCTGGCGGTATGCTGGAGGTGCAGCCCAAGGTTGTCACCATCCTGGCGGACACGGCCCAGCGCGCGGACGATGTGGACGAAGCTGCAGCTCAACAGGCTGTGGAAGATGCCCGTCGCGCCCTGGCCAATCAGTCTTCTGAAATCAACTACTCTGCAGCCGCAGCGATGTTGGCAGAAGCCGCCGCACAATTGCGCACGATTCAAGCCCTCAAGAAGAAAATGGGCAAATAACCACCGGTTGTCGTGAAACGCGCAAAAAAGCATGTTAAAAAGGGTAGCTATTGCTGCCCTTTTTTCGTTTGAAACCGATATGGAATAGCTTCAATGGATCTCAATGTTGTCATCCTTGCCGCCGGCAAGGGCACGCGCATGAAATCGCGCCTCCCCAAAGTTCTGCAACCCCTGGCGAAGAAGCCCATGCTGGCCCATGTGCTGGAAACCAGCTTCAGGTTAGATGCCCATAAAGTCATCGTGGTATATGGCCATGGAGGTGATGCGGTACAAGCGGAGATCGAGCGCTACTTTCCCGATGCGCCCATTGAATGGGTGGAGCAGAGCAAGCAGCTGGGCACGGGTCACGCCGTGAAACAGGCTTTGAATCATCTGCAAACCAACACCCGCACCTTGATTCTATACGGTGATGTGCCGCTGATTTCGGAAGCCACCCTGAACCGCTTTCTCAACGAGGTGCAGCCGGGAGAGTGCGGTGTCATTACGGTAAAATTGCCGGATCCCACCGGCTATGGGCGCATTGTCCGTGACCATGCCGGTGTGGTGCGGGAGATCGTCGAAGAAAAGGACGCCGGTAAAGAGATTCGCAAAATCGATGAAGTGAACACCGGCATCATGCTGGCGGATTCCATTGATCTGCAACAATGGTTGCCCACCATTGAAAACACCAATGCTCAGGGGGAGTACTACCTGACGGATCTGGTGCGCATCTCCAATGAACACGAGGTGCCCGTGATCGGTTGCCGGGTTAAAGATCCTATTGAGGTTGAGGGGGTCAATGACAAACGCCAATTGGCTAAACTGGAACGGCTGCTGCAAAAACAACTGGCGGACAAGCTATTGCTGCAGGGTGCCACTCTGGTGGATCCGGCACGTATTGATATTCGAGGCAGCGTCGATATCGGTCAGGATTGTTTTATCGATATTAATACCGTTTTTGAAGGGAAGAATTGCCTCGGTGATAATGTGCGGATTGGTCCAAACTGCGTGATTGAAAACTCCGTCATCGGCAGTGATACGATCATCAAGGCCAACAGTGTCCTGGAGAATGCGGTCATAGGTGAGGCCTGCGACATCGGCCCTTACGCACGGCTGCGGCCGGGCACCAAACTGGGTAATCAGGCGAAAATCGGCAACTTCGTTGAAACCAAAAACATTCAAATGGGGGATGGCTCCAAGGCCAATCACTTAACCTATCTGGGTGACAGCGAAATCGGTGAACAGGTTAATATCGGCGCCGGAACCATAACCTGCAACTACGACGGCGCAAACAAGCATAAGACCGTGATTGGCGACAACGCCTTTATCGGTTCCAACAGTTCATTGGTGGCCCCGGTGAACATCGGGCAAGGTGCTACAATTGGTGCAGGCTCAACAATCTCAAAGGATGCCCGGGATAACGCACTGACCGTGACCCGTGCCAAGCAAATTACCGTCGATGGTTGGCAACGCCCGCAAAAACAACCTAAATAAAAGTTCTAGGACCGAAACATGTGTGGAATAGTTGGAGTCATTTCAACCCGTGATGTCACCCCCATTTTGTTGGAGGGGTTAAAGCGCCTGGAGTACCGGGGATATGATTCGGCGGGAATTGCCCGCTTCAATCCGGGAGCGGAGATCGAACGTATCCGCCGCGTCGGCAAGGTCAAGGAGCTGGAAACCGCTGTCCTGGAAAGCCAGGGTGGGGGCAGTATCGGTATCGCCCATACACGCTGGGCAACTCATGGGGTGCCTTCGGAAGGTAACGCCCACCCGCACATGTCATCCGATAGTATCGCGGTTGTTCACAATGGCATCATTGAAAATCATGAAGAACTGCGCAAATCCCTGACCGAATCCGGTTATACGTTCACTTCGGAAACCGACACCGAGGTGGTTGCTCATTTGGTGCATCGTCATTTGCAGCAGTCGCAAAGCCTGCTGGAAGCCGTGAAAAAAACCACAGCGGAACTGCGTGGCGCCTACGCGTTGGGAGTCATCTGCAGGGACCAGCCCGACCTCATGATTGCCGCCCGGGAAGGCAGCCCGTTAGTGCTGGGCGTGGGCCTGGGTGAGAATTTCATAGCCTCCGACCAGTTGGCCCTGTTGCCGGTCACCACCCGTTTTATCTTCCTGGAGGAAGGTGATGTGGCAGTGGTGCGCAAAGAAGGCTTCAGTATTGAAGACCGTGCCGGCCATACCGTAGAGCGCCCCATCAAGCCCTTCACCGGTGGCGACAGTACAGCGGATAAGGGCGAATACCGCCACTACATGCTGAAGGAAATTTTTGAGCAACCCACGGCCATCCGCAATACCCTCGAGGGATGCCTGAATGCACAGGGAGTGGATGCAACGCTGTTTGGTGCCGATGCGGCCGATATTTTCCCGCAAGTGGAAACGGTGCAGATCATTGCCTGTGGAACCTCCTATCATGCCGGCCTGGTGGCCAAGTACTGGCTTGAGGGCATCGCCGGCGTACAGTGTAATGTGGAAGTGGCCAGTGAGTTTCGCTACCGCAAAACTGTGGTGCGGCCCAATACGCTGTTTGTGACCATCTCACAATCCGGTGAAACGGCGGATACTCTGGCTGCCCTGCGGGACGCTAAAGGTTACCTGTCATCCCTGGCTATCTGTAACGTACCCACCAGCTCGCTGGTGCGTGAATCGGCCATGTGTTTCATGACCAAGGCCGGCCCGGAAATCGGTGTGGCGTCTACCAAAGCCTTTACCACCCAACTGGTGGCGTTGTACCTGATGACCGTGGCCATTGGAAAATTCCATGACATCGATGCCGAGAAAGAAAAACAACTGCTGAACGGTTTGCAACAGTTACCCGATATCGTTCAGGCGGCGTTACGCTTGAACGATCCCATTGAAGCGATGGCGGAAAAATTCTCCGAAAAGCACCATGCTCTGTTTCTAGGGCGTGGTGTGCAATACCCCATCGCCATGGAAGGTGCGCTCAAGCTTAAGGAAATTTCCTACATTCATGCAGAAGCCTACCCGGCCGGTGAACTTAAGCATGGCCCCCTGGCCCTGGTGGATGCGGATATGCCGGTGGTGACCGTGGCCCCCTCAGATACCATGCTGGAAAAACTGAAATCCAATTTACAGGAAGTACGCGCGCGCGGTGGCGAGTTGTTTGTGTTTCAGGATGCGGCGGCGGCACTGGAACAACAGGATGATGTGCACGTGCTGGACGTGCCCCGCATTGCTGCGGAACTTGCGCCCATTGTCTATACCGTACCGTTGCAACTGCTGAGTTATCACGTGGCCATTATCAAAGGCACCGATGTGGATCAGCCGCGGAATCTGGCCAAGAGTGTGACGGTGGAGTAAACCTGACTCAATTGGTTGCAATGGGCTGCAGGGTGGCTGCGCAATTATTGGTGGGCCGCAGTGTGATGCCGGTTTGAATATGAATGGGGTCGGTGCCACAGCTTACCTGGTAACGTGCACTGATGCCCGCCAGCAGCAAACAAGCCTCCAGCATTGCCAGGTGCTCCCCTATGCAGGTGCGGGCGCCGGCAGAAAACGGCAGGTATTGTGTGCGGTTGAGTTCTAGCCCCGACCATCGGTCCGGATTGAAACGGGCTGGCTGCGGATAAAGATCGGGATTCCGGTGAATCACATAGGGAGAAATCAGAATCAGGCTGTTCGGCTTGATGGATTCGCCCCCCAGCTGCGTCGGCTTTACCACGGTTCGGCCAAACACATACCCCGCCGGATACAGGCGCATGGTTTCACGAATCACATTGTAGGTAAACGGCAGGTTGTGCCGAATCTCGGTGAGATTGGTGAGTGCGCGTAGATCCACCGAGGTGGTTTCCTGTTGCAGGCGCTGAGCGTATTCCGGGTGTTGTGAAAGCAGAATAAAACAGAATGCCAATGTGGTGGCCGTGGTTTCATGCCCGGCCAGGAACAGGGTGACAATCTGGTCCCGCAGGTGGGATGGGTTGATCAGGCCCTGCTCCCGGGAAGCCGCAGCCAGATCGTGCAACAGGCTGCCCTGCTCACGCTGATCTTCGATGTGCTGGGATATTCCAGAATAAATCAATGCATCCAGCCGCTGTACCGCTTTTCGATAGGCTGGGTTGCCGCCCACCGGCAACCAGTCCGGGGTATAAATCGGAAAGCGCAGACGGGGTGCAAGGCTGCCCATCAGTTCTGTCATGCAGCACTCCATTTCCTCCAAATCCACATTGAGATGCATACCGAAAATGCAGCGGGTAATAATGCGGGCGGTGATGCGCGACATCTGCTTGCCGATGTCCACCTGCTGTTGACCCTGCCATTCGGTCATCAGGGTGTCGATCTCATCCAGAATTATCGGGATATAGCTATTGGTGGATTTGGGTTGAAAGGCCGGTGCCGACAGCTTGCGCAGCTGTTTCCATTGTTCACCTTCGGAGGTCAGCAGGCCGTGGCCGAACAGGCGCCGCAGGCGCCGGGCAAAGCTGCGATTACGGACATAGGATTGGGATTTATTGGTGAGCACTTCGTGCACCAGATCGGCATCGGTCACCAGATAGACCGGGGTTTTCAGCAAACGAAACCGGGTAAAGGAACTGACCGCCCCAGCGTCCTCCAGAAAGCCCAGCGTGTTGCTAACAAAGGGTCGCAGATTGCCGAAAATAATATGCTGGGGCGCCAGATGATGTGCCTGGATTGCCGTTGGCTCAACCGCCATAACAGAAGTCCTGAATTATTGTGAGACTGTGGACAGCAAGGTATTGTAACACCAGGACAGCGATGGGAAGGGATCTGAGTGAGAATGTGTGAACCGGTTGGTAGATGGATCGTCAGTCTGTTGTTGCCGCTGGTATTGATGGAGTCGGTAGCGGGTCAATCTGTGCTGATTCCGCCGGATGCCACCGTGGGGTTGGTATTAAGTGGCGGCGGTGCCCGCGGCTTGGCTCACGTGGGGGTGCTGCGGGTATTGGAGGCACAGGGCATCCATCCACAGGTGGTGACCGGCACCAGCATGGGGTCCATTGTGGGGGCACTCTACGCCAGTGGCCGCAATGTGGATGAAATCGATCGCATTGCCCGTACCATGAACTGGCATATCGCATTGAGCGATGCGTCACCCAGGCGCCATCAACCGTACCCCTTTCGCCAGTTGGATGCCCAGATGAGTACGGATCTGAGGATGTCCATCAATTCACAGGGTATCAGCTTCCCCAAAGGCGCCATTGAGGGTCAGCACCTGGATCAGACCTTGGGCAAGTTGTTTGAGAACAATGGCAGGCCCCTGCGGTTTGCAGACATGCCACGGCGCTTTGCTGCGGTGGCGGCGGATATTGAAAGCGGAGCGGCGGTGATCATGGACCAGGGTGAGGTGGCCACCGCTGTGCGGGCCAGCATGTCCATACCGGGGGTGATCGCACCGGTATCCCGCCATGGCAAGCTGCTGGTGGATGGCGGCATCGCCAATAACATGCCGGTGGATGTTGCGCGGGCAATGGGTGCGGATTTTATTATCGCAGTGGACGTATCCTCACCGCTGAAATCCCGCCACGAACTCACGTCTTTCTTCAGCATAGCCAATCAAACCACCGCCTTTCTGGTGCGGGTCAACACAGTGGAGCAGCGGGCCAATCTCAGACCGGATGAAGTGTTGATTCTGCCACCATTGGATGACTTCGGCTCGGCCGATTTTGACCAGGCGGACCCCATCATCGAGGCAGGTCTGACGGCGGCGTTACAGCGTTTTTCCATGGCCAGGGATGAGCTGCCTGCGGCAGTGCAGTCGGCGGTGGAAACCCATGGACGTGTGCCGCAAATTGATTTTATTCGCGTTGAAAATACCAGCGTGGTGAACGATGAGGCCATCAGAAGCCAAATCCGCCAGCCCATGGGGGAGCCCCTGGACCGGGCGTTGCTGGAAGAGGATATGTCGCGCCTGTATGGACTGGATTACTTCAGCGTGATGCGCTATCGGGTGGTGGAAGAGGGCGGTGAAAGCGGCCTGGAAGTGACGGGAATTGGACGGGAAACCGGTAACAACTGGCTGAAACTGGGGCTGGAATTGGCGGATGATTTTCAGGGCAACAGTGTCTTTGGTCTGACCGCCAGCTTAAGGGCAGCAGGATTGAACCAGTACGGTGGCACCGCCTTTGGCCGAGTGGTGCTGGGCACCGCGCCGGAACTGGAATTACGTTTCTTACAGCCGATCACGTCGGATCTGGCGTATTTTGTTGAACCGGCTGTGGGTTACCGGGCGGATTCCCTGGACATCTATGTGGACGACTATCAGAGCACACCCATCTCGGAATATGAGAAACAGGATCTGTGGTCCACGTTGTCATTGGGCCGATTAATCTGGAACGGGGCCGGAGAAATACGGATGGGTGTGGCCCGGGAACGGGGTGCTTTTGATTTCCGGGGTGGCTACGATCTGGAGCGTGAAGGGGCGGACTTGTCCGACTACGATGATGGCTTTTACTTTGGCCAGTTGGGTTGGGACACCCTGGACGATCTTGGATTTCCAACTTCCGGTTATCGCTGGAAGCTAAAAGCCGAGCGCCACATACCGGCATTGGAAGCAGGAGATGATTTCTCCCGGGTTGAGCTGGACGGTACGCTGCCCATCAGTTGGGGCCGCAATACACTGTTGATTGAGGCCGATGGGGAAGTCAGCGACAGTGACGAAGCCAGCTTTGTTGATATCCCGTTTATTGGTGGCTTTCTTGAACTATCCGGCTTGCCGCCCCGTTCCCGCTTCGGGCGCCATCGGGTGCTGATGCGCGGCGTATTCTACCGCCAGTTGAATGAGAACGGGCCACTGCCCATTAATGTCCCTTTGTATTTAGGTGCGTCATTGGAACGTGGGAATGTGTGGCTGGACCGCGATGAAATCCGTTGGCGAAACGCCATTGGTGCCGGTAGTCTTTTTCTGGGCGCACGCACCCCGTTGGGGCCGGCATATCTCAGTTATGGCCGTACTGAGGAGGGTGATCAGAGCGTTTCCATTTTTCTGGGGCAGCGTTTCCGTTAGTGTTGCCGGTGCACAGTGTCAGCTATAAATATGATGAATGCTGCGGCCCGGTTCGTTGAGCCCCTCACGGTTTAGATCCTCTAGAATCCGATCCAGTGTTTTGGAAATCAACGCCGCATTTTTTATCTGGGCCAGTTTTGGCCAGGTAGAGCGCATGCCGATATCAATCAGGTTTTCAATTTCGCCATCCTTGAATTCGAACACGGTTTGTCGCCATTTGAAATCCTGTTTACGCAGAAGAATATTGATGTCGCCCAGATAATTCTGTTCCAGCATACGCACCAGGTAAGCAATCTGAGCGGCAATCCGGCTGCCCATTTCGCCGCGGCGATCGAGAAACCGTTCCGATGTGGAGAGGGATTCATTGAGCACCTTGATGAAAGCCGCCGACAACGTGTGACGATAGCCTTTGGTCTGGCGGGTGGTGACGTCTTCAACAAAGGGTACCACCATGGGATTGATCAGGCTGACAATAAAGTGATTCACCCCATAGAGACGCATCAGGCGTTTGGCCGGTAAGTCACCGGAAACGGAGCCGTCCACCCAGCGGCGACTGGCAAGATAGGGCCGGGCTTTGCCGTTAAAACCCTTGGCATAGAGGCGCTCGGAGGGCATCAGCCCGGGTACACTGGAAGAAGCCGAAACGGCAGACCGAATGTAGACGTTGGGTGAGGTAATGGCGTTCATCAAACGGGAGGACTGATGTTTTTCTGCCGGTGAAATGGACACGTTAATATAGCGACCTGTCATCTCAAACGCTTCCTGAAAGGTCAGATCCAGCGGCACGATCTCATCCAGGGTGCGCTCCCGGGCGGACTTGGCCTCGGCATCGGTAACCCGGCCCATGAATACATCCATGAGCCGGGTGTTCTTGGTTTCTTCATAGTGTTTGCGGCGGAAGAAACCTGCTTTCAGCTCGGCATCGGTTTTCGTGCCCAGTAAAGCGGAAACGATGGATCCGGCACTGGCACCGGAAATCACGTTTGGCAACAGGTCGTGATCAATCAGTTCCTGAACCACACCATGATGAAAATAGATGAGCCCGGCGCCACCGCTCAACAACAATGCGCTGCGCCCATAGCAATGGCTGGCGCGACGGAAAAAATCCAGTTTCTCCGGGTAAGGGATTACCGAGTCGGGGCTGCGATGGATGCATTCCAATGCCTGGGCGATGGTGGCCACGTAACTGTCGATCAGCAGTTTGGTGCCGGCTTTTGCCCGGCTGTAAAGAATGGGGCGGCCCATACCACCCATGTTGCCGTGCACACCTTCATTGAGGGCGTAAAGCAGCTCCTGGTGGGCGCCGGCGTTGAGCAATGTTTTCAATTTGGCGTGGCGGGCTTTTATGGCCGTGTAATCGTAGAGGTGGGTTTTTTCCTGGTCGCGCCACTGGGCAGCTCCGGAACGGGAATCGTGTTCCTGCGCCAATTCAAACCAGTGTTGGTAGTGACGTACCGACGCCATTCGCTTTTCCAGCTGGCGCAACGTGGATTTATTGGAAGAAAGAACAGGAGCGATTAATGGTTGCATAGACACTGCCTCAATAATTCAAATACCACTAACCAGCAAACCGGATTATTGTTGGAATATTACGATGCTCTGCGGCTCGTTTGCTGGACAGCATTTTGTATTGGGCAAAAAATAGGAGCGTGCCAGTGGGGGCAGATGTGCAGTCAAGCAAATATTCTCTGCAATCCGAATCGCACACGATGAGCTTCATAACCTGTCGTGATAACGCTTCGAAAGACTGAAAACCACCACATTGGTGGAATGCTTCCTTGGCAGACACACTAGGGTCACGTTGCCCGGTGAGTTGAACGTTTCACAGTGAACAGCGCTTTATCGCAAATCCACAAACCCCACCAGCCTACCGCCGATGCCGTTGACGGAAAAATCCTTGGGAAACCGGAATTTTACCTTGAGGCACAACCCCTTGTACGGGGCGCTTGGTACACCTCTTCGCGGCTTCTTACGAATACTATTGGACACGCATTTGCTTAGTTGTTCCAGCCGTCATCGAGCCCGAAGGCTTTTCACACCGCAGTAGTGCTCTTCAATAAACTCTATACTCCCGTTGTTGCCTTTGCAATGGCTATTTGAAACGTTGATTCAGTGCATTTTTTGCAATATTTGCTGTGCCTTGTGAGCGTAGTCATCCTGATTTTTGCTCAGTGCGTTGAGCAGGGTCTGGCTCTCTTCCACAGCGCCGCTTTGTTGCTTGGTTAGGGCCAGATAAAAACGGTAGCGATTGTTGTCCTGATGTTGAGGTGCCACGCT
The DNA here is from genome assembly GCF_003671475.1 of Ketobacter sp. GenoA1. Lineage (NCBI taxonomy): Bacteria > Pseudomonadati > Pseudomonadota > Gammaproteobacteria > Pseudomonadales > Ketobacteraceae > Ketobacter > Ketobacter sp. GenoA1. The sequence continues at coordinate 128,909 of NZ_RCHM01000030.1, forward strand.
GTCCAGTAATGACTGGGCCTGCTCAGGTTCACCCTGAGACAGATGCAACACCGCCAGTTCCACTTTGGATTCGTCGTCCTGGGGAATCTGCTCAACGATTTGTTGCAGATAATTCATGGCTTGTTGCCGGTTGCCCAGGCCCAGTTCGGTCAGTGCCAAGTGGCGCAGCGCATTGGCGTCGGTTGGGTTCAGGTGCAGGGCATTGTGCAGCGCCTGGCGGGCATCACCGAAATTGTTATTGAGAAAACAGGTGATGCCGTATTGAGCCCAGGCCTCGGCGTTTTGATTATCAAGCTGCAGGGCATGGCGATAACAGTTCATGGCCTCGTTGTAGCGTTTCTGGGCGGCCTGGGCAATGCCCAGCCGCACATGCAAGGGGCTGCTTTCAGGTTGTAGACTGATGGCCCGTTGTGCGGCGTATTCTCCGGTTTGAAAATCACCCAGCAGTACTTTGAAGCGGGCCAGGGTATCCCAGGCAATGGGATTTTGCGGATCTTCCGCCACGGCCTGCTCGATGTGACCCAAACCCTCTTCCACCTGATCCAGGGCGATCAATACCTGCCCCAGATTGCAGTGGCTCATGGAAGAGTGGGGGTTTAATGCTATGGCTGAACGCAGATGAATCAGAGCCCCCTGCCATTGCTGTTGCTGGCTTAACACAAAGCCCAGATTGTTGTGCGCGCTGGCGCTGTCGGGGTTCAGGTCCAGCGCCGCCTGATAGGCGGATGCGGCGCCATCCAGATCGCCCTGACTGTGTGCCTGCAGGCCCTGTTGTAATAAATCATTGACGGTATTGGTCATGCGATCCTCCCGATCAGGCCTCTCAACAGTTGATTGGTATCGATATCCGGGACTTCAAACTGCACGTCGTCCAGGGAGATGTCAAAGGGCTCGCCCTCGTGATAATGCACCGGCAGACGGATACCAAAGCGGTAGCCTGAACCGAAGCTGTAGCTGGCGAACTGCCAGCGCTCGTCGTACACGCTGAAGCCCAAGGCGCGCACGCTGACGTAGCCGCCGATATCGAAGGTGAAGCTGGGTTGGGCGTGCACCGCCAGATTAGCGGTGATATCCAGGCCCTCGCTGGGTGTCCAGTCAATATGGACACCGGCCTCGGCGGCGCCCTCAATGCCCAGGGTGCCGCCGATTTCAAGGCCGCCGGTGGCGCTGGCGCCGGTGATGCCCAAACCGATGCCGGCGCGTACCGACAGGCGCAAACCGGCGTCGGCGGGCACGCGCAGGTGGGCGTCACCGGTAACTCGAGTGTCTTCTTCGTGGGCAGGGTTATAGGTGATGCCGATGCTGAGCTCATCGATGACACCGGGCCCTATACCCGCTACGGCACTGAGGCCGCCGCCCACTTCTGCGACGATGCCCGGAACGATGGGGGCCTGCACCGCAATATTGAAAATGGATTTGTTGATTTCGCGACGGGCAAAGATTTCCACCTCATTGGGAATGCCGATTTCGCCGGACACGGTCACTTCGCCGTTGGGATCGAAGCGGATGCCGGCGGTGCCTTGCAGCCAGGGCGCGATCTGAATGGTGGCGGAGCCCGAGCCATAGATGTTGAGGGCGCCATCCGCCATCGGCTCGCCACTGGGCAGGCCGTCCTCGCCGATGGCGCGGTTGGAGGCACCGACGGTGACCCGGCCGGAGAGCATACCGCGTTGGTAAGCACCACTGAATTCAGCGGTGAAGGCACCATCGTCATAGCTCACGGTTAATTGCGAGTCGACGCCCGGGATGGCCGGTTGGGCGGTGCCTGTGGCGCTGACTTTCCACTCATCACCCTGCTTGTTGACGCTGACTTCGATGGAGCCGGAACGGATGGCCGGGTTGGCCGCCAGCTGCAGGTTGCCGCAAATGGTGAGGCCGTTCTCTTCGGAGTAATCCACTGACAGGCCGGCCTCTTCGATACCGGGAATGTCGGGCTGCACGGAACCCTCGGCGGAAAAGTCTCCTTCATTGTATTCCACGGTCACGTTGGCGGAGCGAATGCCTTTGATCTTGTCCGGTTGGTCGATGCCAATGGTGCCGCGTCCACCAAACTGTCCGTTGCGGTACCAGACGTCGATCTCTGCCCGGTCAAACAGGTTGGGATCAAAATTGAACTTGCCCTCGGCCTCGAACTGCTGCGCGGTGGACATGCTGGCGCGGATCTCGCCGCTGCCTACGTTCTGAATGTCGACACCAATTACCCCTTCTGCACCGAAACCACGGGTGCCGGCAAAGAGCCGCAACGAGCTGTGGGTAATATTGATGGGGCGGGGCAAACGGATGCCGTCGATGGGGATGGTGGCATCCACTTCGACATCTTCACCGGTGACGTTAAGCCCGATCTGGGTGCCGGACAGGAGGGGCAGATCGCAATTGATGTGACCGCCGGCAACCAGCCCCACACCCCCTTGCAATTGGGCGTTATTGATTTCCACCGGGCTGAAGCCCTTGGCCCGCAGCCGATTACGCACCCAGCTCTGTACGCTGGCGGGGTCGATGGTGCCACCATACATGACACCGGGCATGGGCACGATATTCCAAGTGAAGGGTTGTCCCATCAGGTATTTGTTCTGACTGTAGGCAAAGCCGGTGACGGTGCCTGTGCCGCCCTCGGTGGTGCCGGCTGCCTGTTGGTAGTTAAGTTGGGTGACGCGAATGCTGGCAGCGGAATTGCGACCGCTGAATCCCCAGCCGGGATCGCGTCCCAGTTCAACCTGTTGCTGGCCCTCGCTCCAGGGAATACTGGCCCGTTGACCGCCGTTGGGATTGGAGAAAATGACGATACGGGTGGGACTGCCCTGCAGGTTGAAGTGTCGAATCTGGCGTTCATTGAGAACGTTCAAGCCATCCAGGTGCACGCCGGAGTTGATCTGGTCAACGGTGTAGTGGTCTTGCGGGTGGCCGGCCACCCGCATGGAGGCCCCATGTTGCTGAATGGTGATTTCATCCCGGGCCCGGGCATTGATGGCACTGCTGCGCACCGTATTGGGTGACCAGACATGGCGGCCCAGGGCCAATAGTGAATCCAACTTGCGATTGAGCTCATTGTTGATCTTCGCGCCCGAGCTGCGGTTGGCTGAGGATTCCAGCAGCCAGAAGTTGCTGATGTCACCATCGCTACCACCTAGCTGAAACTCACGTTTGTGGTCCACATCATAGGTTCTGAAATTGCCTTGCCGGTTCCAGCGCGGCCGTTTCAGTTGCTGCACAATTTGGGGTTTGTTGCCCATGATGAACTGATTTTCACGTTTCAGTTTCAAGTAGTATGCGGGCTGGTTGTTGATGGTCATGCTGGGAGCGTTGGCGACTTTGGTGGTGAGGGCCGAGTCGAGGCTGCCATCCTGTATGGCGCCGTCCCAGACGCTGCTTTGGGTATTGTCGCGGGTACGGCCCGCCTCGATCACACAGGGTGCCGGTGTGAACGGCTTTTTCACCGCGGGCAGGTCGATTCGGGGCAGGGTGATGGTATGGGCGCTGCGATCCATCTCTCCCAGAGTGGGATGAGACAGTACACCATTGCTGCCCAGAGTGGCTCCCCGTTGAGTTGCGCGATCCGCTGGGGTGGCCGCTGCTGGCGCGCTGGTTCCGGTGGTGTTACGATAAATCTTGCGTGCCACGTGGCGACTCTGTTGCACCACATGGGTCAGTTCATGGGCCAGTAACTCGCGGCCCCGCTCGGTTTCCGGTGTAAATTCTCCTGGGGCAAAATAAATATCGCTGCCGATGGTAAACGCCCGCGCATTCAGCTCTTTGCACAGTGCCGCCGCTTCGTTGTCGTTGTGAATGACCACACTGGAAAAGTCATTGCCGAATTGGTGCTCCATATCTTTCAGCACCGTGTCCGGCAGCGGGCTGCCGTGCCCCCGGCTGTTCTGAATCCGTTGCTCCAGTTGAGTGGCGGAGGTTTCTTCCGGCTCAGGATTGGCTTCAGAACTGGTTTGTGCTTCCTCCTCTTCCTGACGCCAGAGTTTGGTTTGTGCTTCCTCCTCTTCCTGACGCCAGAGTTTGGTTTGTGCTTCCTCCTCTTCCTGACGCCAGAGTTTAGTCTGTGCTTCTTCCTCTTCTTGACGCCAGAGTTTAGTCTGTGCTTCTTCCTCCTCTTGTCGATACAGTTTTGGTTGGGCTGCTTCCTCCTCTTCCTGACGCCGGATCTTCGGCATCATCTCCTCTTCTTCCTCTTCATCATCGCCCTGGCGGGCTATGGAACGTGCCACCACCCGTTGAGCCGACTCTACCGGCGCGGCCTCTTCTTGCGGATTGGATCGCGGGCTGCGTTTGACATCGGCAGCAACCTTGTCGGCCTCTTGCTCTTCTTTGTCACCGGGGTCGCTCACCTGCAGTTTGCGTTGCAGATAGGCGGGTTTGCGCACCTTGCGCCGTACTTTACCGGGGCCTTTGTTTTTGGCCTGAGTCTTCGATTGGGTTTTGCTGAGCTGTTGGCTTTCCATGGCTATCGTCCCAGATTATCCAGCGCCGGCGGCATGCTGCGGCCCAGTTTTTGATACTCACGGGCTATGGCTTGGATCAGTGCCCGGGCGGCGAGGGGTTCCTGTGCTGATTGTGTGCCGGCGGCGGTTAAAACCGCATTCCGGATTTGGCCACCGCTTAAATCACAGTGGCTGGCAAGGCTGCGGATGATGTCTGCCCCGGGTGAGCGTTGCCCCAGATGACTGTGCCATAAACGCAGGCGTTCCTGGAAACCGGGCAGCGGGAAATCAATGATCACTTCAATACGGCGGTTAAATGCGTTGTCGATACGTTCCCGATTGTTGGTGGTGAGCACCACAATGCCGGGATGACTTTCAATGCGGGATAACAGGTAATTGGTCAGGTTGTTGGCATAGCGTTCGCCGGTTTGTTTGGCGTCGGTACGGCTGCCGAAGAGGGAGTCAGCCTCATCAAACAGCAGCATGACGTCGGCGGCGGCGGCCTGGTCCAGCAAGAGCCCCAGGTTCTTTTCCGATTCGCCGATGTACTTGTTCATCACGGCACCCAGGTCCACACGATACAGTGGCGCACCCAGCCGGTTGGCCAGATAACTGGCGGCCAGTGTTTTGCCGGTACCGCTTTCACCCACAAACAGCGCCCGCAGGCCAGGGTTGGAACTGGCTTGCATGGTGTCCCCCAGGTTGCACCACAGGGATTCCCGGCGCTGTGCCCGCGCGATCATGTCCTCCAGGTACTGATCAATCAAAGGCGGAAACACCACCGCGTTTTTACCCACATCCCGCAGCACCGGTTGCGCCAGCAGGCGCAGCTTTTCCGTGCCCTGTTGCTGGCGCGCCTGACGAATCATGTCGGCGGTGACGGGTTGATTGGATTGCCGGGCCAGGCGTTGTGCTGAGTGCGACAGCTGCAGGATGGTGGGGCCACTCAACAAGGCACTGCCACTCAACTGCTGCGCCAGGGTGTTGTCGCCCAGCGTGTGCTGCCACAGCGCTTGGCGCTGCGCCTGGTCCGGCAATCCAATAAGGTGTTCCAGGCAGCCTTCCCCCGCCACGGCACCATCCATGTTGATGATGATGACAGCCGGGTGATGGGGTTGGGATGTGGGCCATTGCAGCGCCTCACCCGCGGCCAGATTCACCTGTACCACCGGTAGCCAGTTGGCGTGTTGACAGGCAAGTTGGAATGGGCCGTTCTGCTGCCACAGGGCCAGCGGCGTGGCAATCGGTTGCAGGTCAAGCAGTGCGGCCAGTTCGGCCGCCATCAGGTGACGCCCGCTGTTGGGGTGGCCGCGAATGATCAGGGTACGCAGTTCCCCGCTGTGCAGCATTTCCGCCAGCTTGGGCAGGGCCTGGCGGGATCGGGTGGGCAGTAACTGGCGCTGTGTTTCCGGCAAGGGATGGGTGCCGGGCCAGAGCGGTCTGTGCTCATTCAGTACGGACCACAGCGCGGTGTCCATGCGCAGGCTTTGCAGTGGCAGCGGTACATCGCCTTCCAGGGTTAATACGTTGTGCTGCAGTAAGGGGCTGTTGAGCAAGTCCAGCGTGGTCCAGGGGGGGGTGGGTGCAAACAGGTTGTCCACCAGCTCCAACGCCAGATGTACCGAAAGGCTGCCGTTGCTGTCCGGTTGTTGCAATCCGTGCAGCGCGAAGGTGATATGGGGAACCGTTTCCACCTGGCCCGTCAACAACAGCAGAAACGTTTCCCTGATGTTCAGATTCAGGTCACGGATGCAGTCCGCCAGTGGGCCATTGGCCGGTGGCCAGTGCTGTTGCCACCAATCGTTTTCGGTTTCCCACGCATCACGGGGCTGTTGTTGCTGATAACAGGCCAGTCCCAATGCCACCCAACGCAATAGGGCGGCACGACTGGATTGGGGAACCGACAGCAGGGCAAGATCATTCATTGGGTGTGGCCTCGCTCCGATCAAAATGAAATTGAACCACGCGGCCCAGCCAGGGCAGCCAGCCCGGATTGATATCCAAGCCGGCCAGGCGCAGTTCCAGCTGCACATGGTTGGCGGCCACGTGCATGTCCACATGGCTGGCGCTGTAGTGAACAGTGGCAGGCAGCATCAACAGGGATGGCTGCCATAGGTCGGCCGCCCCATACCACTGCTGCGCCAGTGTCGTGATGCGCTCAGCTGCGGGCAGAGCGGGCAAGCTTTGCAATGCGTCGCTGTGATCGAAACCCAGTTGTTGCGCCAGAAACCGGGCCACCGGATCCTGAACATCCAGCTGTAATCGTTCTGCAACCCGATACAGCCAGATCCAGCCGTTGGCAATGTCTTGCCAGTAGTCGCCCATGATGGTCTGCATGGCTGGGCGATTGAGAAAGTTCAACAGATAGAAGACACCACCCTGGCGGGTATGGAAACAGTGGTCAGCTGCAGTGGAATGCAGGTCTACCTTCATGGATTGTGCAGCAGGCGGTGTGGGAACCGGCTGATCCGTTGCTGCCCCGGGATCGCCTTGCCGGCTGCCGGTGCCTTGAACCTGTGTTATCTCCTGAGCGGTTGTTTGGGCCGGCCCCGTCGCCTTGGCTGACAACGGTTGCTTTCCAGCGGGGATGGCAGCGGTTGACTGCACTGCGGTGGGTGAAGAGCGTTGCGGGTTCACATTCGTTGGCGGAGTGCCGGCCGTTGGTGTATCGGAGCCCGTTGGGGTGTGTGTATTCACGGGTGTCCCCTGCACGGGCGGCTCTGTTGGTGCAGTGGCTAGGGCCCGGTACGCGGTATCAGTTAAGGTTGTGATCAATGCGTCTACGGTGTGGTTAACACTGTGTTGCAGGCTGATGGGGCAACATTCCTGGGCCAGCAACAGTGCGGCCAGACGCACACGGTGGCACTGGGCTGTATGCGCCACCAATACCGGTTGCCAGCGTTGCAGTACGCTGCGGGGAATGGTGGCGGCAATGTTGTTGGATCGATGGGTTATACCGTGCCTTTCCGCGTTGGGTGTGGTTGCCGTCGGTGCGCTTGTTTCAGTTGTTTCCGCATCCCGGTAGCCGTTATGCCAGCACAGTTCCCGCCACAGTTGCAGTGCGTCGGCCTCGGTAAGCCGGCGCCAGACCAGTGGCAGTGTCTGCTGTTGGGACAGGTGTTCCGTGAGGGCGTTGATCTGCTCAGGGTGGTCCGCCAACACTGAGTACAGGGCCTGGCTTACCGGCATGGCGATCAGTTGTCGCCAGCGTTGCCAGTACCAACGCCGGCCGGCATCGCCCCGGGCCAGGTCGGAGAGCAAGGTCGCCAGCATGTGTTGCGTGTTGGCAAAACGCATCACCTGGTTGGGATCGTTGCCGGACAGCACACAGTGACGGGCCTCCTGAAGCAGGCTGGCACGGATCTGATCACGCCGTTGGCTGACTTTGAGTCGGCGCACAAAAACCACCTGTTGGCCGGGAGCTTCCGGCCAGTCTGCCCGTTGCAGATCCTGCTGCACGGCATCCTGGTCCGCCCTTGGGCCACGTACCCTGAGGGTACCGATGGTGGTGTCGTACAATGTGTTCAGCATCGTGCTTCCACGCCTGGGTTAACGGTTTGCCTTACCGACGGGTTCTACCAACAACGGCAAAGCGTGAATTAATGGTGATATTGGGTTGGATCACGTTCACTATGCGAACCTGGGTGCTGTCCGGGCTGTGATCAACAACACTCAGCTCCGCCGCCACCTGTTGATTCAGATCCAGTAGTTGTAAGCGGTTACCGGGCAACACACGGCGATTCAGTTTCACCCGAAAGCGTTCCCCGGGTAACACAACCCGCGGTGCCACAAATACATTGCCGCGCACGATTTCCTGTGGATCACCGAGGGAGGCAAAAATGAGCGTGGCACGGATCATATTGCGCATGGCGCTACGACTGGCGGCGTCGGCATCGTCGCTTAACTGGCGGAACCACCAGGCTATCAGCTCGGAGACCGTGCGGGTGGCGTTGAAGTCATCCTGTTCCGCCTGTTCCAGTCCGGGCCACCAGCTGACCTGTTCCACCCGAATGCGGTCGTCTTCTGCCAGTTGACCCCACTGCAGCCGAATCGAGCCGGGCAGTTGCGCCAGTTTTTCCAGCAGACAGGCCTGACATTGCTCCAGCTTTTGGCGCAGGGCCTGGGCTTCGCTGCGCAGGCTGCGGGTACCGCTTTGCGATAAATCCTCCAACGAAAACACGGTGGCGGCGCGTGCCTGGGTCTGTACACTGCTGTGGGTGAATGCGGGCAATGTCAATCGCGACCACTGCTTCAGCATGGACTGGTTCTGTATGTGCACGGTATGCAGTCGGGCCTGCAACGTGTCTGTACCGGCGTTGACCGTCAGCCGTTGGCTTCTGGCTTTAAAACGGGCCTGCCGTAACTGACCCAGATAATCGAATTTTTCAAAGGCCGGCAGTTTGCTGCGCTGCGGTTTGAGATCCGCCCAATACTGCATGGGTATCTCGGTGACGGCATCGAAAAAGTATTCCAGTTCATCGGGTAAAGCGGCATCGGTATCCCCGTCACATCCGGGGACAATATCGTTGCGGCTCTTGTAGCGCAGGGACAGGGGGTCCGCCACTGGTACGGACACCGGCGTGTTGCGTACCCGTACATAGTAGAGGCCCTGAACCGCACGGGTAAGAATACGGCTGCGTTCCAGATTGGCGTCATGGGCCCGGCGCCAGTCTTCCTCCAGCAGGCGCTGCGCCACGCCATAGTCACCCAGTTGCTCATCGAAAAAACGGTCCAGGTTTTCCAGGGTTTCCCGCGCCACCCGGATCAGGCCACTGAGTTTTTCGATCTGCGCCAGCTTGCGGGTGTGTTCCCGCAGTTTGCCCTGCAGTTTGCGTTCAATCTGGTTGTACCGGCTCTCCACAATGGAGATCCATTTGGTGAGCACCTTACCGGCATTGAACAGCGCCTCGTAGCGTTTTTGGTTGGCCAGAAGGCCCCATAGCTGTTGCCGTTTGGTGGCATCGTCTCCGGCTTGCTTGTCGGCTTCGGCCTCGATCTGCGCATCCAGTACCGCCGGTGCAGTCAGCCCCAGATTCTGCTCGCTCACTTTGAGTTTCTTGCGCAGGGCGGAGGCGTCGGTGGGATCAAACAGATCGTTGATGGTGGTCACCAGATCCTGCATGCCGAAATAGGCTTTGCGGTATTCGTTGATTTCCGGGCTGATGTGGTCCAGCACACCAAAGCGAAATTCCCTGGCCTCAAAGGCGGGCTTGCTGACCGCACTTTTGGCGAGGTTGGCCAGCAGGTCCAGGCGTTTTTTGTTGATACCCAGTTCAAACGCGGAAAAGGTCTGGGGCTTGCTGGTGAGGTAACTGGGTGTGCTGCTGGTGCTGGTGTTCAATGCGGAAGACAGCAGATTGTTGCTGAAGTTGAAGTTGCTGCCGGTGGCGGAGGTTTTGCTAGTGCTACTCACTGCCCCACTGATGCTGCGACTGGTCATGGTACCTGAGCTGATTCCAGACACCGACCGGGAGGTGGCGCTGGGGGTGGAGACTTCTTCCGGCAACAGGTTGGTATTGAGGCTGGCGTAAGGCAGCCAGCGCGCCACCTGCAGACCATTGCCATCGCCGGCAACGCCCCCGGCCAGGGCAGACAGGGCCACGGTTTGCGAATCCAGTTGCTGACGCTTCAACAGCAGCAGATCGCGGGTTTTCTCCAGGCGGGTGCGGATGGCGCGAATCTGGTTTTCAATGGCCTCCAATTCCACCAGGGCAACCGCATACTGGATCACCAGCCCATCCTGCTCCGGCGTGGGCACCGGCGGGGGTGTGGTGACGCCGTCTTCGGTCACCAGCCAACGGCTGTAGAAATCCGGCTGTGCCGGAATGCCCCGATTATAGGGGTAGGGCGGTGCGCTGCTGCCGAACTCGGTGAGTGCCCGTTGGATCACATTCTGAAACAGGGTGTTGGGCGTAAGCGGCGGCAGCGTGGGTTTTGGTAAATCCAGTTGCTTGAACTGGGTTGGGTCCAGCACACGGCGTTCAACGGCAGGCAAATCGCCGGGGCCGGTGAGAGGATCCTCGTCGGACGGCTCCACATAGTAGAGTTTGTCGAATTGCTGGCGCCAGCGATGCCAGGCGTTGTAGGCGCGCATGTAGAAACGGTAGAGGTCGGATTCCAGCTGGGTGTCGGTGGGTGGAATGTCCAGTAAGTCCGCCCGATAATCCTGGCGGCGCAACGCCAGCAGCAGACGCACTTTGTCCCCCGCCGGTTGGCGCAGATCGATCACGCGCCGTGGCAGATGGCGATGAATCAGGTCCAGCACAGAATCTTCGGGTACCGGTACCATATCCACGCTCAGGTGCTGCGGTAGCCACATAAAATCCGGGTTCGGGGAATCGGCATTCTGTAACCAGGCCAGGGGCAGCTCACCGGCCGCGGGCAGAAAATCCAGGTTCAGATTGTTGTCCAGAAAATCCGCCAATGGCGTTCCCGCATTGGCCGGCAGGCTGTGATTCTGCATCACCTGGCGCAGGGCGGCGGCGGTCTGATTGAGCAGTACCCGGTACCCGGACCGGGCGACCGCGTCATAGCGCCCGGCGGCCTCGGAGACCCAGTTAATGGTATGGTCGTCACCGCTGCTGGTGATGGCCAGCAGGGCCAGGGGAATCGCCTGATTGAAATTGTCGAGGAACTCGGCATCCACCCGATCGGCGGCAATCCAGTTTTGTAACTGGTCGGCCGGTGTTGCGGTGACCACGGCGGGGGCGATGGCCAGTCGTTGCAGGCGCACGCTGGTGACGGTGGCCAATCTGGAATCCCGGGTGGGATCGAATTCGGCCCGTTGGCAGGGTTCCACCCGGGGCGCGTCGATGGTGTTCTGCGATTGCTGCAGGGTGAGGTAATACACGCCGGTGGCGTCGGCGGTGGCGGTGCGTTGCAGGTAATCCTCAATCACCCGTTGCCATTGCGCTTTCAGCGGTGATTGCAGGTGCAGGGTATACCCCTCGGGCGTGACCGCCAGCCCCGGGTTCACCACAAAGGTGGCTGCCTCGGCCAGGCCACTGCCGCTGCTGGCCAGGCGTAAACCATACACCACGCCGGCAGGTCGGGTTTTCAGCAGGGGTGACAGGCGCGCATCAGCGTATTCCTGTTGCCGGTCAAATTCTTCTTCACCCAGGTGGCGCCCGGCAAACAGATGGACCCGTTGCAGTTTCGGATCACTGGCAATGGGTCGATGCAGCACGATTAACGACATCACGGTCTCCTTGATGCGCTGGGCATCCATTGATTCGGCATCAGTTCATTGAGTCCAACAGCGCTTCCCAACGGCGCAGTACGGTATCGTCCAGGCCCAGTTCGGCGCCGCTTTCCAGAACCTGTCGGCCGCTGGCGCCCGGCCGCTCCACCTCCTGTTCACGCAGGCGCTCCAGCATGGCCGGCAGGGCGTCCTGTTCCATCAGCTGTTGCAGGGTGGGCCAGATCGCCGGGTCGAAGTAGCGCTCCACCAACATCAGAAACTCGTTGGCCTGAAGCACTGCTGCAGCGTCACCCCGGTTATCCCTGGTCAACTGGGCAAGGGCTTCTTCGCCGTCACTGTCCCGGGGCGGGCGCATCGCGGCCAGGCGTTCGAAATTCAGAAAACGCAGCAGCACGCTGTCCTCATCCTCGATGACGCTGCCGGGATCACTGGGATCGGGATTGGTATTGTCGTCGGGCTGGCCCGGTTGCGGCAGGGTACTGCCCAATGCCAGCACGATGCCGCTGACGGCGGTTTCCGCGGCCCGCACCGGACGTCGCACGTACAGCAACTGGCTGTCGCCCAGGGTGTCCCAGATCGCCTGCCAGACGTCGGCATCCGTATCCAGCTCATGCACCGGTTGCACCGGATACAGTTTCAGGCGCAGTAGATCCAATTGTGGCAGGCGCCGGCTCTGCGGATCGTAAGCCCGTTCCAGTTGTTGGGCATAGAGCCCGTAATCCTGGTTGGACAGGGGTGCCAGCACGACGATGTCCACGGCTTCTTTAGTGTTCAGGTCGATGTTGGGCAGAGGCAGTGACTCGCTGCGGATCAGGTCTACATCCGATTGCCGGATGGGGGCAATATGGACATTGAAATGTTCGGGAAAATAGGTCTGCACGCCGGCCACGGCATCAATGGCGTCCTTGGGGGTGGTGCCCACCGGTGGCAGCAGACTGAAGTAATCCCGGGCACTGAAAGCATTATCGAGGCTGCCGCTGAGGCGGCTGTTGAGGATATCCCGCAGCAGGGCTTCGTACTGGCGCGACAAGTCCTGTTGCTGATCCCCCAGGCTTTGCTCCAGGCGCAGCGGTTGGCGCAGCAGTTCCGGATCCAGCCATTGGGGGGTGTCGTTGTGGATAGCAATGATGCCCAGGGCCACGCTGTCTTCGGGGATCAGGCTGGTGGCCAGGTGAGAGTCCAGCAGCTCCCGCATCAGGTTGGCGCGGATGTGCAGGGGGTTCTGTTGCGGCAGGGCCAGCGGCAGGGGTACCAGCCCCATTTGCACTGATTCCGTCACCAGGGCGTAATCGGAGCCCCGCTTGGACGCCAGATCCGTGGGGAACACCTCGGCAATGTCCGTGGCCACTTCCACATAGCGTAACACCACCGCATAGAGCGCGCGGTTGAGCTTGCGGTACTTGCTGTGATTGAGTTGGGCGATCAGGGCGCGGTCCGACAGGCTCACCAATAACTGACTGCCCAGGTGCAGTACCCGGCCCAGGGGGGTCATGGCCTGGCCCGGCTCCAGGGTCAGGAGGGAGGAGAAGGGATCATAGCTGAGCTGCAGGCCGCTGATGATGCCGTGGCCCAGTACCTTGCCCACCTCCCGCAGACGCTGATCCAGGTAGACCTGATCCCGTTCCAGATCCTCGGCGGTGAGCAGGCGGCCATCAAAATAATGGGTGCGGGTCATGCGGGGGTCGATGTCGGCGATGCTTTCCAGGCTTTCGCCGGCAGCCATGGGATCCCCCAGCGGTTGAAACAGTATGTCGCTCATGGTGTCTCCTTGCGCGCGGCTATTGGCGATTGAGCCAGGCCAGTTGGCTGGCGGTGGTGAGGAAGGGGCGCACCAGATTGTTGATACTGATGCGCTCCGGGTTCACCACGATATTGTTGACGTCGCTGCTGCTGATGCTGATGCGTGCCAGCAGCAGGCGGGCACCTTGTTCCAGTTCATCCGCCAGATTGGTGGTGGCCAGGCCGCTGCTGTCGAGGGCATTCAACAGCCGCGCCTGCAGACTCAGTTGTGCATGGGCGGCGGGATTGCTGAGCTCCAGATCATCCAGGGTTTGTTGTTCGGCCGCGCTCAGTGCGGGCACAGCATCGGCCACCGGTGTGTGACTGGCCCAGGGGGCGAAGCGCTCATCGGCCGGTGGCGGTAACTCCGGAATCAATTCCAGCTGCACACCATCGGCGGTGCGGCTGGGTTGCACGGCGTCGGTGCTCAGGTTGAGCTTGCGGGCCAGCACCGGCTGCTGGGCCAGGGCACAGTCCTTCTGCCGTATACAGACCTTCAGCCAGAGCAGGTCATTGCTGCCGTCGAAGCCTTCCAGCAAACTGGCTTCGCTCTGGGCATCCAGCCACTGGCGCAGATTGATGCAATAGGTTTCATGCACCAGCACTTCTCGGCCCAGTCCATCGATGGCGATCCCCGGGCTCACATGCAGTCGCACCAGAATGTCATCCACATCGTTGTCGTGACTGTCGGGGTCCATACTCACCCGCAGCCCGGCCAGGGTACCGTAGCCGTGCAGCCAGTACTGATGGCGGGTAAGGCGGCGGCGGTGGTAAGCCTGTTCATCGCGGGTGGCCGAAAGCCCCAGCATCATGCCCGCTTCGTAGGCTACCCGGCGCAGGGGCTCCGCCAGTTGATCATCCTGTTCCAGGGTGGGCAGGTCGTCCAGGTTACTCATGGGGCCTCCTCATGGCTTGTCTCCTTGCAGTCATGGTTGCAATCACTGGCTGGCGTTGATGTCCCGTGGCGAAAACGCCACCGGATTCCGCAGCAGGCCTTCTTTGCCGATCAGGGTTTGGTTCAGAATCACAGCCCTGGGTTCGGGCTGCGTTTCCAGATACGTGTCCACACTCAACAGGGGTGAAGTGCCCAGAATGAATGGGTGCTCGGTCTCGATGAGCCGCCATTGCAGGTGGGCGGGAGCCTGTTGAGTGAGCATCTCATTGACCGCGTTTCGCTGTTCCCGGGCGCGGCCGTGCAGCAGTACACTGAGACGATGGGCGTAGCGTTCAAAGAACGCGTCCACCGCCTGGTTTTCTTCTTCGCTGGCCAGCTCCGGTGCCAACAGCGCGAGGAATTCCCGGGCATTCATATCCGACAGAATCAGGCTGTCGCCGACGATGCTGTTACCGCTCTGGCCGGTGCCCAGGGTCAGGGGGTGTTCTGCATCATCCATATTGCGGCCGAGGATGGTGGCCATGGTGCGACGCAGGCGGAAGTTTTCCACCACCACCACTTCGCCCCGTTGCACACCGCCATCGGTGACAATGTCCAGGGCCAGATTGAGGGCCGGCAGGGTGCCCTTGTATTGCTGGATCAGGGTGGCGTTTTTCAGCCAGCGCCGTTGCCGTTTCAGGGGCCAGTGGGGGGGCAGATCGGCACCAATGGATTGCGCCAGCCAGGCCAGGTTGGTGTGGGGGGCGGCATCCGGATGCAGCAGTTGATCACTGGCGGCAATACGGCCTTCAATGGGGGTGAGCAGCCCCTCAAAACTGGCCAACAGGCGTTCCCGGGTATCGGCGCCGTTGGCCGGGCCGGTACTGTTGGCGGGGTCGTAGCTCAGCTCCTGCCGCATGAATTCCGGCAGATAGGCTTCCTGATAGGAAAAGCGTGGCTGGTAAACCCGGATGGCGTGCAGGGCCGGGGTGGTGCGGCCATTGCCTTTGAAATGCACCTGCAGTTGCAGATAACGTCCGGTGAGACGGCGCACCGGGCCTTGAGGCCGCTGCAACAGGATTTCAAACAGCCCCCGTTGGCCCCGGTTTCCATCCTGTCCGGCGCCGGCCAGGGAACTCTGGAACGGCCGCTCTGAGGGCAGGGGGTTCCACACCGGCGGCGGTTGGTCAATCAGCTCCGCGCTGCCCCGTTGTTCCGGCGTGTCGTACACCCGGGCAGACAGAGTGATGCTGCAGCCGGCGGGAATGCAGGCATCCAGATAGACCCGGTGCCAGATGGTATTGGGGCCACCGGAATCCAGCACCTGTTGCAGCAGTGCGTTGGCTTCCAGGTAATAGCGGGGTTGGCGCAGTGCATGCAGCTCGCGGGGCCGCGGGTTGAAATCCGGGTAGTCCGGATCCTGGTCTGCCTGGTAACGCAGTTGGCCATCGGCGCTGCTGGCAAAGCGGGGTATGGCCAGGGACAGCATGGGATAGCGTTCGCCGATGAGCTCCGCTGTGCCGCTTTCTGTGCGGGAATCCCATTGCAGGCTGAGCACCGGGCAGTCCCGTTGCCGAAACTCGGTGTCGCCGCTCTGGCGTGGTGCCAGGGCCGCCAGCCGGCCCGGCCCCGCCGGCGCCAGGTCAACGGCGAAAGGCAGTTCGCTGTCCAGCTCGTACACGGTGAAGGGCCGATCCGCGATGTTGCCCAGGGGCCGGCTCAGTATGCGTTGATTGCCGCCGTTGTCGTGCAGCAGCAGATACAGCTGCTCATCATCTCCACATACGGCCAACGCTTCCCAGCCCGCCGGCAGATCCTGTTGCCAGTTCAGCGCCAGGGCGCCGGGGTTGATGGTTAGCGGTTCGAAGCGGGATTCGGAGGGGGTATAGGGCAGCGGTAGGGGGCGGCCACTGCACAGCATTAGCCGGTCGGCACCGATGCACCAGACCCGGTTGTGGGCATCCACCCAGGCCCGCCGGGGGATCACCGGCAGGGTGCATTGGCTAAGCCAGCGTTGCCCCAGATGGAACAGCAACAGGCCATGCTGATCGCCGTCGTTGCTGAACGGAACCGCCAGGCAGCCATCGTGGTTCAGGTTCAGATCACGCAATGTCCCGGCCGGTGCCGCTACGGGATTGAGTTCGGCGTCCTGCAGGGGCAACCAGCCACGGCCGCTGTTGAATTCCACCGTGCGGGCGTCGTTACTGAGGCGGGCCACCTGATAGAATGCATCCACGGCCATGGGACGGGCATCACCCCAGGCCGCCAGGGCAGCCACCGTATCCCCTGCCGGCAGCCGCAGTGCCTGGTTTTGCGCCAGGGTCAGGGCCTCGCGGCCGGCATGCCACTGCAGACGGCGGGAGCCTTCCTCGAATTCTGCGGCCGTGCGCAGTAAAAAATAGGGGGTGTTGTTAACGTCCATCAGCGCTCACTCATCTTCAACACACATCCGGTATGACCGGCACCGCGATGCCCGTGCCACGCTCACCGGGGGCGCCATCCAGGGGGCCGATGCCCTGGGGCAGGGGTGGGGTATCCTTGGCGCTGCCGATGCCCACGTGCACGCCCATCAGCTCCGGTAACTGGTAGGCTTCCAGGTCCAGGGCCTCACTGATGGGCAGCCGCCGCCACACTGCCCGCTCGTCTTTACGCACCTGCTCAAACAGATTGGCCACGTTCACCGCCTGCACCCCTTCCACTCGGGCCGCCTGGGTCAATAGTTCGTTCACCTGTATGGGTTTGCCCAGGGGCCAGCCCTGGTTGCCGCCGCCCCCGGGGGGCAGTGGCCACAGGTATTCGGTAATGACCTGTTGCACGGCCTGCAGGGTTTCCTGCTCCGTTTGCGGGTCACGCACCTGCACCAGAATGCTCACCGCCATGGGAATAAACTGCGGGCTCAGCACGTACAGCTCGGTGCCCGCCTGCACCCGGTTCAGCAGATAATTGAAGACGTCCTTGAGCAGGCCTTTATTGGGTTTGGGCCAGTTGCCGATGGCCGGTTGTGCCGGTGGCAGCACAAACACGCTGACCACCCCGGGAACATCCCTGCGGGCGGCCGCCAGGGTGTTGCCGGGCAGAAAGCCTTTGATCAGTTCGGTGCGGGCCACCGGGTTGATGGGATTGTTGCGGCAAATCACCTGAAAATCCGTTTCCGTTACCGCCCGATTACGGTGGGTGAGAAACTGGGGAATGCGTTGCTCGGCCTGGGCCACGGTTTCGGCATCGCGGCCACCCTGTAACGGCCATTCATGGCGCAGTTTGAAACGGGGGCTGCCGTCGACGATTTCCTTGATACTGCCGGCGGGCAGGTTACCGGCTTCACCGCCACCATGGCGGTAGCGGGCCACGCGGATGCGGGCACCCCGGGGCGGGCGTTTTCCGTTCTCCAGCCCATCGCCGAAATAGGCGTAGCCGGAATCGGCATTCAGGCGGAAGACGCGGGCTTCGGCACCGTTGCCCGCCAGAAAATCCACTGCCCGCCAGCTGACCCAGGCGCCTTCTTCTTCCACCTGCAGATCCAGTGTGGCCACGTCCACCTGCTGGTCCGGCAGGGCCACCACCTGATCCGGCAGACCGGTACCCAGGCCAACGATGGTGTCCAGGCGTAAACCCTGGGCCACCACATCCACGCCATTCAAACCCAAGTAACCCAGTTGCAGGGTGGGATCATCGGGGCAGCGCAATCGAATCCACAGCGCCACCCGACTGGCTTCCACCGCATCGTCCAGGGCCGGGGGCATATTTTTACTGCCATCGAACATGGGGTCGGCGTTGGCAAAATCGGCAAACAGCGCCGCATTGTTGGGCAGCCGCAGCCGCACCACGCCGGCCTGGCGCCCTCCCAGGGAGGTGTCCGACATCTGTTCCAGGGGCAGGAAGCGGGTGCTGTTGTCCGGCCCTTGGGCCACCAGCTCCCACTGCAGGTTGCGGGCTTCAAAATCGTTGATGGCGCTGTCTTCGGCGGTGGCTTCCACATCGTCTGCAGGCGCAATGGCCACACTGAGGCGGATGCCCGCCAGGTTTTCCCGCAGTAATTCCAGGTTGCTGTCCAGCTGCTTGGGGGCAATGCAGGCCAGATAAAAGCTCTGGTCCAGGCTTTTACTCAGGGTCAGCCGTTCCCGGCCGATGTCAAAACGGCGGGGCTGGAAGGGTTGCGGCGTTTCCCCTTTGCGCAGGCCGAATTGTTCATGCAGATCCTGCAGGGTCAGGCCCAGGGCAGTCAGGTCATCGGTGGACAGGGTTTGTTTGATCAGCACCTGCAGGCTGAGGCAGGTGGGCTGCAGTTCCCCCAGGGTGGTGAGCGCCTGCTTGGCGCCGCGCAACTGGCTGCCGTCTTTCAACAGCGGGGGCAGCAGCACACTGGTGGGGCCACCGTCCACACAGACCACACCCCGGGCCGGCCGCGCCGGGCGCACCGGAATCTGCAGCAAATTGAGGAACACCCGGCGCTGACGCTCCGGAATCAGATTGGCCCGGTAGAGAATGGTTTCGGTGAGCCAGGCAAACAGGTCGATAAAACTGTGCACCGGATCACCGGGGGCAATCTGGGTCAGTTCCGGTAAATGGGTGGCCAGACGGGCCCGGGCTTCGGCAACCAGATCTTCGAAGCGGCGATCGTCCAGATTGGGGACCGGTAATGGCATGGTCTCTTTTCCTCCTTACACACCCAGGTTCAGGGTCAGGCCCAGTTCCGCCGCAGCGGGTTGATGGCGCAAGTGGTAGCGGATGGTGATGTGCACCTGTGCCAGATTGTCCGGGTTGGTTGCCACCTCCACGCCATCCACCAGCACCCGCGGCTCCCACAGGGCCAGGGATTTTTTCACCACACCGGCGATCAGATTGCGGGTGGTTTCCGTATTGGGTTGATGCACAAAATTGAGCAGGCCGGCACCGAAGTCCGGCCGCTGCAGCCGCTCACCGGGCCGGGTCAGCAGGATGTTCAGCATCACTTCCCGCACGCTCTGATCCGCCTGCGCCCAGGCAAGGGCACCGTCTTGGTCCACACTGCCCAGGGGCCAGCTTTGCAGGTTGGGCATGGGGGTGCGGCTGGGATTGACCATGGTGAGCTCCTTAATATTGGCGGGTAAACGGGTTCATGGTTATTTCTCAATCTTGGGAAACGGCAAGCAGATCCGCACCCACGGCAGCCAGAAGAACACGATGTTCAGCAGCGAGATCATGATCATCAACAGAATCATCGCCACCAGGGTGATCACTGGCAGACTGAACGAACAGATCCACTGAATGCCCAGTTTGGGGCCTTCGCCCACCACATCTTCACTGGCGCCTTTTTTCAGATTAAGGCCGTTGATCAGATCAAAGGTGTCGCCGGGGGTGAGGATACTGGCCCCTTTGGCCAGACCCCGTTTCAGGTCGCGCAGGCTGGGCATGGGAATCAGTGAAGGGCGACTGGCTTCCGGATCAAAGGGTGCCGCCACCCGGAACTGAAGGGAGCGACATTGCTCATCCGCCCATTGAATCTGCTCCTTGCCCGCATCGTTTTTGGAACGCACGAAAGGAACGATCTGGTAGACATCGGCTTCTGCCTGGCCGAACTTGGGCAGGGGTATCTCCCGCGCCTGGCTCAGGGTCTGTTCTCGAAAACGTTGGCCCAGCAGGTGACGAATGTCTTCGGCATCACTGGCCAGCAGCTGCAGGGAGTAAGGCAGGCTGCCCTGGCCGTTGCTGTTGGGAAGCGGGGCCAGGGTAGTGAGGTGCTCCAGCCCACCGGCTTTATCGGCGGCGTCTTCCTGTTCGATGATCCACTGCACCAGCGGGTTGTGCTCGCCCCGGGCAAAGCAATCCTGCAGGTAGCGGGTGAGATGCAGGCGGCGGGCGCCCTTGAGCCAGGGACGGGTATGCTCGGTGAAGAGGCCGCTCTTGAGGGTGGCGCGCAGTTGCCCGGGGTCATAGAACCAGATGTCGGAAAACAGAGACTCCAGTTCGGTGTTGGCCTCGCGGCCGGCTTCTCCCAGGTGATAACGGTTCACCAGCAGGCGCAGTAATTCGAACCAGGCTTTGCCGGGTACGCCCTGCTGAACCTGCTCGGTATGGTGACGATCCCAGGTCACGGATTGGGTGTTCTTGCTGTAGGTGCCCGGTCGGTAGCCGAAGGGCCAGGGCAGGGATTGGGCGGCAAAATCCTCTATGTTTTTTTGCTCGGTGGCGTTGAACAGGGTATTCACTTGGCGCTCATAGTAGAAGCCGCCCAACGGCACGTAACCGTACAACAGCGTGTGCCGCTTGCCATTGGCGTCGGTGCTGTTCAAAACGTGCAGAGGATGGGTTTGCTCGCCACTGTAGGTGGCCTGGTTGGTGCGTGGATGCAATACCCCGTTGACACACAGGCGGCGATCCAGATCCGGATCTTTGTGCTGGGTATTGACCGCGTGCCAGCCCAATGCTTCGCCTTCCTCCATCAGCCAGGCCTGCTCGGCCCCATCACGCTGGCGCCGGATCACAAAACCGGCGGAGGTAATGCGTGCCGGGTCCAGCGCCGGACGGCCGAAGCGCTCACAGATCACTTCACAGCACACCAGATGAAAGGCGCGGTGGGTGGGCAGGCGCAGTACCGGTTTGTCGTCGTAGGGGCTGTGGCCCTCTTCATTGACCCAGGCACTGAACTGGGCTTGCTCAAAACGTTGTTTCAGCACATCCTGCTGGAAGCGGGCGATGAAATCGGCGTCCAGATAGCGCAGTAAACTGGCCTGCTGCCCATTCTGGAAAAAGGCCGGTTGCAGGCGGACGTTATGAATGGGTTGTGCACTGGTCATCGCGTTGCCCTCATTACCAGATGTTGCCCGCGCCGGGGGTGTAGGTGGTGCCCACCACCGAGGTGGCGATGATGGTGTCGCACTGTACGACGCCACTGAAGCGGGACATGCCCGCATCCACCTGCACCATTCCGGCGGAGACATTGACGTTGCTGGCATTGATGTTCACCGGTCCGGCGCTGTCCACGGTGATATCGGATGCCGTCATGGTGACGCTTTGGCTGCCGCGTTCGATGCTGACTTCACCGCCGCCGCTTTCGGTAACCGTAATGCGGTAACCGGAGCGGGTACGCAACTCCACTTTGGGATCGTTGTCGTCGAACTCCAACACCGTTTCACTGGGGGTGCGTATCACATAGTGTTGTTCCTGGGGATCGGCGTCCTGGGGGCGGCTGTCATTGCCACACCAGATGCTGCCGAGAATCAACGCTGTGTCCTGATTGATAAAGGCCACCACCACAATTTCATCCAGCCGTGGTACGAAACTGGCGCCGTAGCCATTGCCGGCAGAGGGGGCCACCACGCTGGCCCACATTTCCATGGGGCTGGATTGCAGGCGTACCTTGATACGGCCGCGATGGTCGGGGTCGGCGTTGTCGGTGACCTGTGCCAGCTGCATGCTGTGCAGGTGGCCAAGAGTGTGGGCATTCATGAGGCAGGGCTCCAATCGGCTTTGTTCACTTTCAAATGGGTTTCGTAACCGTTCTGGCTGTCGAAGCGGTGGCTGCAGTGCACTATCTGGTAGGTGCCGCGCAAGCGCGGTGAAACCCCGCTGAGTTCAATGTCGCGGCCACTTTTTAAGCTGGGCTCACCCTGGCAGACAATGTCCCCCTGCACAAAGCGCTTGGCCATACGACGAAAATGGGCGCCGGCGTAGGCATCCGCTTCCGCCTGGCTGCGGGCGAAGGGATGAGGCACCACTTCTTCACCGGGCCAGCCCAGCTGGGCCAGCGTGGCGGCGGCGGTGGTGTCGTTGGGGGCCGGTATCATGCTGTCGCTGTTGTGATCCACCGCCTCGGCGGTGGCCACGTTGTAACCCTGCGCTCGCGATGCCAGTGGTTGTTGATTCAGATCCACCAGCAAGCGTACTTCCAGGGCGCTGTCCTGGGCGCTCAGGGCTACCGGCTCAGGATCCGGGGTCTCCGGGCGGGCGCGCAGGGTGTCGCCGTCCATACGCAGGGCAATGTCAAAACGACCCAACAGGCGCAAGAGAAAAGCCAGGTCACTTTCGTTCAATTGATGCCAGGTATCGTTGATGTTGGATACCTGAACGTCGGCCTGCAGACCCGCTTCGCTGGCGATGGCCGACACAATATCGTCCGGCGTATGTTCTTCGTAACTGCGGTTCTGGCGGGCGCGTCCCAGCCGGTGCAGTTTGTCCTGCAACAACAAACTGAGGGTGGGAGCCCCGGTTCCATACTGTTCCTCGATGGCCGTAATTTCGCCTTTGAATATGCGGATCGGATCCGGTTGCCCCATGGCAATTTCCAGCTCATCCCCCAGCGCAATATCGTCAAGCACATAGGTGGGCTCGCGGGCGCTTTGCGGTGTGCCCCAGTTGGTGAGCGTAAGCTCGCCGTGGGCGCAGCCGTGCAGGGGCAGGTTCACCACCAGGCCGGTCAGGGCGTCGGTGAGGTCGTCCCGTTGCTCCCCGCCAAGGCGGATGACGGGGCGCGTATTGATGAAGGCGTTCTCCGGCATAGGGTGTCGTTCAATCCACTTTCAGGCGTTGTTGACGTTGCTGGATGTGCTCCAGTGTCTTGGCCAGTTTGACTTCCGCAGCGGCCAGGGGTTGTTGCTGGGGCGCGGGGGCGGCTTCCGCAGCTTGCGTTACCGGCTCCTGTATATCGGCGATGACCTCTTCAATGATTACCGGCATGGTGTCGGTCTCCTCTTGATTATTCGAACCCCACACCGGTATCCAGTGTGAGGGAAGGTGTGTTCAGTTCAGCCTTGACCCCGGCTTCGGCATTGATTCCGGCATTGGTGCTGATTCCGGCACCGGCATGGGTACCGATGCTGAAAGCCCCTTCCACCTTGGTGCCCAGACTGGCGGATGCGCCGTAGGCAAAAGCCGGCTTTACCGCTACCGAAGCGCTCACTCCAACGCTGCCTTTGATGCCCAGAGCGGCGCCGGCCGATACCTTGGGCACCGCCAGCACCGATGCGCTGGGCAGGCGCGGGTTTTCAATGCCGTTGTACAGGGCGGTATCGCGCCAGTTGCCGGCGCCTTCGCTGCCGCCGGGAACCGGGTTGCTATTCTGGCCGCTGCCGGTGTCGCCGTTACCGGTGGGGGTAAGCTGCGGCGTGTCCTGTTGGGCGGCGGCCACGCCATCGCTGCGTTGCCGAAACTGATAACGGTCTTCTTTCAGTCGCAGCACCACCTTGGCCCGCAGCGGCCGGCCCTCTTTGGAAAAATAGTCCAGCGTTTCTTCGTAGTTATCCACCATGCCCACAAATTCAAAACTGCCCCACTGAAACAGGCAGCGTTTGGGGGCTTCCATTTGCTCGCCACCTTCCACCGGTTTCAGAAAACGCTCGGCGATTTTCCTGGTCTGATCGCGCACATCAGAGCCCTGTTCGATATCGTTTTGTGATTCGCCTTCACCGGCGTCGATGTAGGTGGTATCGAAGATCAGCTCAACGGCCAGGCTGGATGAGCTTTTATCCACAAACTGGGCTGCGCGACTGTTGCCGTTGCGTTCGTTTTCTTTCAGGGTGTTGGACAGGGTGACCTTGAGAGAGATGGGGTTGAATTGCACATCCACCGCATTGTCCATATCCGGTGAGTTGTTGTTACCAGATACGGGAATCAGTTTGCCGCGTTCAGGATTTATCATAACCGTTAACCTCCACTGCTGCCGGCAGCGGCCGGGCGCTCCAGCTCCAGCCCTTCGTGTACCAGGTGGATTTCCTCAATGGCCACTTGGTTGGCGGTGGAATTCAGGTCCGGGCCTTTGAACTTGGTGGCCATCACCCCTTCCAGGCGCCAGGTCATCACCGGGTTTTCCTGTTGACCTTTAATGGGATTGCCCAACACGATGATTTCACCGTGCAGGCGGTAGCCGTAGTTGGAGCCGCGAGTGCTGGCATCAAACCAGCTCCATAAATCGTTCACGCTGGTGACCCCCCGTTTCAACACCATGGGTGCAAATTTGGTGATACCACTGCGTTGCAGTTCACCCCAGTTGCGGCCGCCTTCCTGCAGGGTTTTCGGTTCCATGGTGAGTTCAAAGCCGGTGACTTCGCTGAATTGCCCGCTGCACAAGAGTTGATTGCTTTCACTGTTGTAGAGATTGACCTTGAAGCGAAAGGGTACGAATTCAGACATTGTTTTCCGCTCCTGCGATGTTGCCCTGCCATTCTCCGTGCTGGTTGGTGAACGTCAGCCGAATCTGATCAATGGGCAGTGCCGGCGCGATCATGATTTCGTAAATCATGACCGCCTCCTGGGTTTGAATCTCCTTAATCTGAAAAGCCTGCTCAGCGGTGGCGCCACGTAGTGCGCCCCGTTGCTGCAGCTGACGCAGAAAACGTTCCAGTAACAAGCGTGGCCGGGGGTCGCGATAATCCAGATTAAAAATCAGCTGTTCACCCAGGGCGGTCAACTGGCGGCGTAAATAGCCCAGCAGGCGCATCACCTCGGCGGAACGATGGCCATCAAAGCGTTCAGGGTTGTTGGCGTTGAGGTAATCCTGAGGATGCAATGCCGGCACCAGCAGACGCTCATCATCCAGTTCCACCTGACCCTGGCGCTGGCGCAGCACACAGACACCCGGGTCGTTGCGCAGGGTGACGGTGTCCATGATGGACAGAGGCGGATAGGGTAAGCCCTGGCTTTGCAGCCCCTGCCCGGCAATGGAACGCCAGGGGCCTTGCGCCTGCGCCAGAGCGGATTGCCTGCCGGCGATAATCCCCACCGGGCTTAACAGTTCGAACTGGGGCCCGCGTAAATAGGGAAACAGGCATTGCAGCTGACGCAGCCGGTGGCCACTGTCGCCATCGCGAATCTGTTGCAGCCACTGCACGGCCATGGGATCCAGAACCGGGCTGTCCAGTGCGCCGTTGTATGCCAGGGGCAGGGTCATCAAACACTGTACGTCCGGGCGCTGTGTTGCCAGCCAGGGCAGAATGCCCTGCAGTATCTGATTCAATGGTGTCGGCGCCGGCATGGCGCTGAGTTCCATTTCTGAATCATTGCGTCGTTCCCGGTGATCATCATCCAGATTGGTACTGCAGGGCACAAATTGGGGATCGGGATTATCCAGGCGCAGCCGCGGGATGTCCGGTAATTGCGCCGGAATCTGCAGCCGTTCCAGATCGGGAAACGCCACTTCCCCCAGATTGCGCAGCACCAGTGCGCAGGCCAGACCCCGCAGGGTGCTGACATCATGCAGACGGGTGTCGGCGGCGGGCAGAAAACCGCGTTGACCTTCAGCCTGGGGAATGGAAATCACCCATAGCTTGGTACCGCCGTTGGCAAAAAAATCATCCACGCAGCGCGGCAGCCAGGCACTGCGCCCGGCCAGAACGCTGACGTACTCGGTGGCGTTGCTGGCGGCATCGGGAAACAGATCGTGAAACTCGGCACTGGATCGCAAAGGCACCGGAATGTGATGCAGGGATTGCAGGCGCGGCTCGGCACTGCCGGCCAGCAGTTGATCCAGCGCCGCGCCAAAACCGGCCGCCCGCATATCCGCCACGGCGCCGGGCAGCGCCAACAGGCGTTGGGTTCGCACTCGCCCCGGGCAATGGCCGAGCATGGCCACTTCCAGCACCGCCTTACGGTTCTGCTGCGGCCGGGGGCTCAGCGTGATTCGGGAGGCCAGCAATTCCTGCATGGGTCAGCGCCTATTCCTGCTCGATCTGTTCAACGGCCAGCACCAGTTCCTCAATGGCGACGTCGCTGCCGCCCTTGGCGGTCAGTGTGGGCCCGGTCCATTTGATGGGCATGGCGTTGACGAGCTTCCAGGTGACCACCGCACTGGAACTGGTGGGATCTTCATTTTTCAGCTTGATGGTGACATTGCGTTTGGCGGTCACATCGCCGGATCGTACCTGATCCAGCCAGCTGTAAATGTTGTCGGCGCCAATAACACCGCGTTTTAAAGTGACATCGCCGGATTTATGGATGGCCGGGATTTTGGTCACATAGTTCACCGGTGCATTCCCATTGCGGTATTCCGCCACGGTGACTTCGGCATTCAAGCCGGAGACCTCAGAAAATCCGCCGGCAATCTCACCTTCGGTACCGTCATCCAGATTCACCAGATAATTGAAAACGCTGTAGGGGGTTTCGCGAAACTGTGCCATGGTGTGTCGTCCTTTTCAGTCCTGTAATTAGCTGTCTGCGGTTTTCTGGCCAATGCGGAAGATCACAAACTCCGCCGGCTTCAGTGCGGCTACTCCGATTTCACACACCAGGCGACCGTTGTCCAGATCGTTCTGGGTCATGGTGCTGCGATCACAACGGACAAAATAGGCGGTTTTTGCACTGCCCAGCAGGCGGCCATTCACCCATTCGTTGTAGAGAAAATTTTCCACTGTGATGCGCACGTTGTCCCACAGACGTTCACCGTTGGGTTCGAACACCACCCATTGGGTGGATTTTTCGATGGAGCGTTCCAGGTAGAGAAAGTAGCGGCGCACATTGACGTATTTCCATTCCGGATCGGAGCCGTCCAGGGTACGTCCGCCCCATACCCGGTGGCCACGGCCGGGGAAAGAACGCAGGCAGTTCACACCGTCCGGGTTGAGCAGTTCCTGTTGAAAGCGATTGATGTCCTGGGCAAAGCCGAGGGCACCGATGACCGGTTCGTTGGCCGGTGCCTTGTGCACACCCCGCAATACGTCGGTGTTGGCGTACACGCCGGCGATGAAGCCTGACGGCGGCAGATTGACGGTGGGAACAATACCACGGGGGTCGGCGGCCACCACCCAGGGGTAATACAGGGCCAGGCGGGAATCGTCGAAGTTGGAGCGGAACTCGCGCACTTCGGAGATGGTCATGGCTTCGCGGCTGTCGACGATGCCCACGCGATAACGCATCTTGCGGCAGTGCTTTTGCATTTCGGCAATGATGCCCTGGTGGTTGATGGCATCGGTGGCGGCCGCCGCCGGTACCATGACGATGGCAATGTCTTCGATGTCTTCCAGGGCGGCAAAGCCGGTGCTGCCGTTCACTTCATCGGTGACCCCCCCGTATTGCAACGCCACCAGAGTATCGCCATCGCTGCCGCCACCCATTGTAATCAGATAACGGGCTTCATCCACCGAGGCCGGCCCGGGATTCATGGCTGCAGGATCGAACATCTCAAACAATGCCGCCATCACATCGTCGCCGCTGATGCTGTCGGCCAGGGTACACTGTACCGGGCTGGTGAGTTTGTCGTAGCGTTTGGCGGGATCGGCGGCCAGCACGGCAGACAGGCTGTTGTCGGCCAGTGGCGCGGTGGAAATATTGCCGTAGGTGTAAATCACCGGGTCGTTGGCCCCGCCATTGCGCACGCTGATATCAAAGGTGCGTTGCACCATCATCCGGCGCACCGTATCCGGTGCCGCTGCCAATGCTGCCAGGTTGAGACTGATGGGGGTGGCGACACCGTCATTCAGACCGCTGCCGTCCACCGTAAACACGGTACCGGCGCCATTGAGGCTGCCGCGCAGGGTGAGCAGGGTGCCCCAGTGGGTACCGGTGAAGAAGGTGGACAGGTCGGTTTCTTCATTGAAACTCAACACCGCTGCGGTGCCGTCGGCGAGGGCGCCACTGGTGGGACGCTTGGCCACAACGCGGGTAAAGGTAACGGTGTTGTCGGCATCATTCACCAGGTTGGCCGCCACCAGGTGATCATCACCGGAGGCCAGGTCCGCGGCGGTCAGTGGAGCTGCATCATCGGCGGTGATTTCGCACAGGCCGTCCACGATACGGTAACTTGCGCCCACCCGTTCCACCAGGCCTCGAATGGCCATGGGGAAATGGCTGCCCGGCAGAGCGCCGTTGGCAATGGCTTCCGCGGGTAAACCTGTGGCATCCAGAAACACAATCTCATTTTCTGCCGGCGTACTGGTGACCGTTGACTGGATCAGGTTTTCGCTGTCGCGCCATTCCACTTCCAGTGTGAAATCACCCATGACTCCGGGGAAACGACTTTGAAAAATGACGTTGCCGCCGGCGTCGGAAGCTTCGGAGAGGCCGTCTTCGGCCCCACCAAAATTGGCAATACGGGACACAAACAGCTGTTTGCCGCCGCCATCAAAAAACGCTTTGGCGGCCATTGCCGTGTGATTAAGCACCGTATCGGGGCCCAGGGTGAGATCGCCCACATCGCCGTACAGACGCGTGAATTCAGCGAAGCTGGTGACCACCTCGGGCTTACCGCGCACGGGTCCAAAGCGGGTTGGCCCCACAATGCCCGCGACGCTGGTGCCGACGCCCTCGATGGATTTGGAACGAAAACTGACTTCCTCTACATACACACCCGGCGCTAGATATTCAGGCATGATCATCTCCTTTCAGGTACGGTCAACTGGGTTGCACAGCTAAGTGATCCTTGTTCGCGGATCGGATTAATTGAATTTCACCGGGTACTACGGAGAATCCGATGGGGTTGGCAAACGAGCCGGCGCTGGAGGTGCTCTCCAGATTCATGGCCACCAGATCGTCCGTGTTCAGTGGTGTATCGGCACGGGCACTGAGCAGTGCCGTGACGCTCAGCTCCAGAGCATATTGGTCGACCCCCTGGGGCAACGGCGGCAGGCGATGCAGCGGCAACAGCACATCGCCGCGATGATCCGCCTGGGCGCGATAGGTTTGCGTGCCCACAGCGGGAATGGTGACCACCGCCGTGAGTAAGGCCCAGGGCACCACGTTGCCGTCGTTGGTGTCGGCGGTGGCAAAACGCAAGGTGGCGATCAGGCCACCGGCTTTGCCGAAGCGGGTACCTTGAGGCGAGGGGTACAGCACCAGTCCCTGGCCGGCAATGGGTACGCTGCCGGCGCCCACCGTGACGGAAAATGTGCGTGGATTGTACAGGCCCCGTTGATCCTGCACGGTGCCCGCCAGGGTAAAACTGCCGGCATCCACAAACGTTTTGTCGGTTTCGGTGGCCTCGCCATTGACGATGTCGGCAACGGGCCGACGCCAGAGCGCGGTTTTACCCGGCGCCTGTCGTATCTGCACATCGCGGGGTTTATCGCTTAGGTTGAATTGCACTTCATGGGGCAGACGCTGCATCTCAGTACTGGTTTCTGCGGTGGTGCCGTCCAGCCAATAAAGCACATCACTGGCGTGCAGAACATTGGTTTCCAGAACCTTAATGGCCGCCATTACCCATTCTCCTGTGGTCTGTATTCCCGGGTTCCATCATTTCTGTGTGTCATCTGCGTTACTCCAGGCGGCCATGGGGAAACACCCGGCTGGTGACATCCGGGCCTTCACTGCGTTGCGGGTTCAGCCGCAGGCGCACGGTCTTGGCGGTGTAGGCCATGGTGCTGGTGTAGGGCGATTCAAACACATCCCAGATGCGCATCAGATCTTCGGTGGTGATGTCCACCGGTGTGATGTTCAGGACCTCCGCCTGACCCCACTCATCATCGATGTCCTGCACGTTGGAAATATCCAATTGACTGTGATTGGCCAGCTCCACCATGGCCCAACTCATGAGATCGGCTTCGATGGTGGCACTGTTGGCATTGGCGATCAGCAGGAAGTGAAGATTAACGGGCAGCTCAGGGCGCGGTCCGGAATTATCCGTGCCCTGGGGTTTAAAAAAACGGGAACGGCCGTGGTCGTCGATGGTGATGCGATGCAGGTAAATACCCAGCAGATTGCCGGTGAGTCGATTGGCGATGTCATTGCTGCCCAGTAATCTGACGCTGGCATTGGTAGGCCCATCACTGAGATCTTCTGGCAGGCGGGCCTGGAAAAATGTTTCCAATGCCGTCAAGGCGCCTTGTACACCCTTGTACGAAGCCATTCATTCTCCTATGAGGCCTGCTTTCCTGTTGGGCCAGCTTTGTGGTGTTGGTGTTTTTATTCTTATTAATTGCCGTTTTTATTTCTGTGCAATTCACTACAAAAGCGTTGCGAATTAATCAAAGTGAAGATTGGTTTTGAATTCGCATGAAAACTCGTTGGAGTACACTGACGCTGTCACTGTATTGAATGATAATTGCGCACTTTCTATGCAATACATTTTTTCAACGCATTCTTATTCAGTGTAAGACCTGCCCGGCCATGCAATTTGTTTAATGGCGTTTTGACAGACGCAGGGTCAGGCTAAAGCAAAACCCGGTGATCCTGCAAGGGGATAATCAGAACAAAACCGGGAAATTATTTTTAACGGCGTGCTTTATTGTTGCAGATCAAATCAGGTGATTGATGTCGGCACTTTTTTTAGGCTGCTGACAAACCCTGTCAGCAGGGAACCGTTACCATGAGCGCTGCTGATCGATCATGGAATAAACAACAACACACAATCCCCAACGGAGATCAAACTATGTACACGCTTTACCATGCCCCTTATTCCCAACACAGTCGGCGTATTATCTCATTGCTGGAGCAGGCGGGCTTAGACTATAAAACAATCAGTGTGAACATGGAAAACGGTGACTATTTATCCGACTGGTATCGGGCCATCAATCCCAATCATCAGGTTCCCACGTTTATTGATGACGAACTGATCATTTATGAATCCAACGCGGTACTGCGTTATTTGTGTTTAAAGCATGATTTGCAGGCATGGTATCCCCACGAGCTTAAAACACGGGCAACAACAGAGCAGTGGCTCGATTGGAACCAGTGCCTGCTGGCGCCCTGTGTGGAGAATATCGTTTTGCACGGCGTCTTTCTCGGTGCGCAAGGGGATCCTGCGCGAGTGGATCTGGGGCACACACAATGGCAGGAACGGGAGGCTATCCTGGACAGCGCACTGGCCATCACGCCCTATTTATGCGGTGACCAGCCAACCATTGCCGACCTTTCGGTGGCATCCAATATCTTTCAACTGGGCATTGCCGATGCAGAGCCTGCCGGATCATCGTTGCAACGGTGGTATGATGCGATGGCTTCCCTGCAAGGATTCCAAAAATCGTTACCGAAATGATACAGCGTCATCATGGCAACCACTGAACGGCTCTTTCGTATTGTGCAGATTCTGCGCCGCGCCCGTACACCGGTGCGGGCTGCGCAGTTGGCACAGGAACTGGAGGTGTCGGTGCGTACCGTATACCGTTATGTTGCGGAGTTGCAGGCACAACAGGTACCCATACAGGGTGAGGCGGGGGTGGGTTATATCCTGGCGGCAGGCTATGAGCTGCCACCGCTGATGTTGACTGAAGATGAGCTGGAGGCAGCGCTGCTGGGCGCGCAATGGGTGGCACAGCGGGGGGATCCGGCGCTGGCCAACGGTGCGCGTGATTTGATGACGAAACTGCAAGCCGTATTACCGTCTCACATGCAGGCTAATCTGCGCTTGCATCGGGTGGAGGCGGTGGATCAAGGCAATACGGCACTGGATCGTGTGGATGCGGCGCTGATCCGCCGGGCCATTCGCGGGCATCGGAAAATTCAGATTCGCTATCGCGATGAGCAGGGGGTTTGCAGTGAGCGAACCCTGTGGCCGGTCATGATCGCCTATTTTGATGCGGTGCGCCTGGTGGTGGCCTGGTGTGAACTGCGTAACGACTTCCGCCACTTTCGCACCGATCGTATTCTGGCGCTGCAATGCCTGGATGAGATCATTCCCTGCAGCGATGAAGATTTGCTACAGCGTTGGCGGGCCCGCCGCTGATGGTGTTAAAAATCAAAGGTTACCGAGCCCTGTAAAGTGCGCGGTTCACTCAACACCAGATAACCAAAGCCGGGAAAGCCGCCGGCGGATGTCCAACTGTTGTTATCGGTAAGGTTTTCCACCGTAAGGCGAAAAGTGGTGAGGGTATCGGCCCACAGTAAGCGCCGGTAGCGTACTCCGGCGTCCAGTCGCCACCAGGCGGGAACCGGTTGCAGATTGTCGGCATCGGCGTATTGCCGGCCGGTGAACATGGCGTGGCCGGTGAAAGCCAATCCGGGGATGGGGCTGCTCCAGTCCAGGTTTAAATTGTACTGCACCCGGGGCGCGCCGATAGCGCGCTTGCCGGCTTGGTCCGTGTGCAGAAAGCTGAGGCCGGTTAACAGTTTGAGATCCGGGGTCAGGTTGCCGTAGAGTGACATTTCCAAACCCCGGTGTATTTGGTCGTCCAGTTCACGCAGGGCGTTGTTGCTGTCGAAACCCACCATGGGTTTTCTGATTTCATAAACACTGAAAATACCCGCCAGTTGGTGGCCGAGGTATTTCATTCCCAGCTCAACCTGTTGCGTTTGATAAGGCTTCAATGCTGCTCCGGCGTTGGCAACCGGGTTGCCGTTGTTGGTGGCCGGCGCGATGTCGCCTTTGGTAAGGCCTTCAATGGCATTGCCGTAGATTATCCACTGTGTCGTCAGTGGATAAACGAATCCCAGCATGGGGGTGGCTTGTTTCTCATCGTACTCGGAGAGCAGGGTGCCGCTGTTGTAATCGTAGGATAGATCCTCGATTAACTGCTGCCGCCACCCCAGGGTCAATTGCAGACGGTCATAGAAGGAAATTTCGTCAGCCAGGGCGAAACTGTGGGTATGGATATGCTGGGTGGTGCGGGGTTGATCCAGATTGCCTCCCATAAAACCGAGTGCAGTGGGTGCGGCTGGATATTGCGGCCGGTAAAGGTTGTCGCTGTAGCCGGAATAGATGGCGAAGGCGTTGCTGGAATCGTTTTTGTAATCGTTGGCAGAAAGCGTGATGGTGTGGCGTACCGGCCCGCTGTGCAGGCGCAGCCGCAAGCCCAGCTCGCCGGTGTTGACGTGATCCTCATGCACCACTGCGAAGCGATCGGCAGTGAAGTTACCGGCGCTGTCGACCACGGTGAGGCCGGAGGCAAATACCGAATCTTCCTCTCCCCGTCGTATGCCGTAGGCCAGCCAGGCGGTGAGGGGTTGGTCGAAATCGTATTCCGCCCGCAGCGTGGCAAAGTGATCCTGCTCTGCGGAACGGGTCCAAGCCGGCGCGATACTGGTATCCGCCGGTGGCGTTTTGGGAATGTCCAGGCCTGGCGCAATGGTGATACTGGGCTGGGTCTCGTGCAGTTGATGATCCTGATAGCCTACGTCCATGGACACCCGTAATTGCCGGCCCTGATAATCCAGGCCCAGGGTCGCCATGTCCAACTGGCGCTGTTCATCTTCCACGGCACTGTCGCCTTCCCGGGCCACGGCGTTTAAGCGTGCCCCGAAAAGTTTGTCGCGACTGCGGCGGCCGATGTCGGTGGCCACATAGCGTTGGTTGTTGGACATCACACCAAAACCAACCCGATTGATGTCGGTATGGGTGGCACGCTTGGGCATAACATTGACAGAACCGCCCAGGCCGGAGGCACTGGGGGCCGCCCCATTCAGAAATGCGTTGGCACCGCGCAGAATCTCCACCCGTTCGATCAGTTCCGCCGCCAGGTACTGACGGGGCAGAATTCCATGCAGCCCGTTGTAGGACATGTCATCGGAGAACACCGGCAAGCCCCGTACTTTATACAATTGCTGAAAGTTACCGAAGCCGCGGGCCACACGCACGGAGGCATCGTATTGCAGGACGTCGCCAACGCTTACGGCTTGCTGGTCGGTGATGAATTCACTGGTGTAACTGGTGATGGAAAAAGGAATGTCACCCTGAAACTTTCCCCCCAGTATCCCCAGGCGGGCGCCGCTGGCAATCTGGCCGCCGGGCAAGGGCTGACTTAATCCCAGTGCCGAGGCATCGGCACTGGGGCTGATCTCAATGGTCATCAGGGTAGCCAGATCCAACTCCAACAGATCTGCTGTGTCCTCGGCGGCGGACGTCACAACACCGGGCGCCAACATCACCAGTAATGCACCGATCTGTAATCCCTGTCCCTGGATTCTGCTCACAGCCCGCCTACGTCCGATTTTTTCTAAGGATATCGATCATTTAAGGATAGAACAAAATTAACCAGTGAAAATTGAATGCAGGCAGCTAATGCAGGCAGCTTACGCACCCATGATTCATGGGGGCTTGCGGTGTGCTCAGGCGGGCCAATGGCGTCGGTTTCGGGGCGGTGTGCGAACCAGTGCCGTTTTTGAGGTTAAATAATGGCCAATTTCCGTTTAAAGAACGCATCCTGGGCGCAGGCGTGGTAAAAAAAAGCCAATTCCGTTATGTTGACATTCATTTATCCACTGGCGGGTCTTACCCTTCATGCCGCCTGCGATATACTGAATAAATTGTTGTATTAACTGCAGAATGACTATGACGACTTTGCGATTAACCGTGAGCAGCGCGCCACCGGACAGTACGCTGTCCGGGCAGCACATGGATATAGGTGTGACCGGAGCGACCCTGGGCCGGGCCGCTTCAAACCAATGCGTGCTGCCGGACAGCGAGCGCATTGTGTCCTCCAAGCACGCCAGTATTGCCCATGAGCTTGGCCAGTATGTGATTACCGACCACAGCACTAATGGTACCTTTATCAATGACAGCCCATCCCCCCTGGGGCCCAACAACACGGCGGTGCTCAAGGAAGGGGACAGCGTGGCCATGGGTAAGTACTTATTCACGGTGAAGCTGCTGGCGGAACAAGCGGCAGCCCCACCCAACGCGGGCACCGGCAGTTTCCTGGATGATCTGGGAGTGCCCGCGCCGGCCGCCGCGCCACCAGCACAATCCGCCCCCGCCGCAGATGCCACCGGCCTGGACGATCTGGACAAGTGGCTGGAGCCGGAGTCCGCCGCCGCGCCATCGGAACCCCGCTGGGGCGCCTCTAACGTGGTGCAGGCTGATGCCGGTTTCGAGGAAGAAAATGACCCCCTGGCCGCCATTGACCAGGCACGGCGTTCGGATGACGTGCTGGGTGGTTCCTTTTTGGATGAGGTACCCGCCGAGGATGATCAGGATTGGTGGAAAGGCAGTCAGAAAGACAGTGTAGATCCTCTGCACCAGGCCTTCGACGCTCCCCGCCAGCCGCAGACTCCCGCTTTTGATGCGGAGCCCACTCCGGTGCCGGCGCAGCCGGGCAGTGATGCGGAACCGCCGGCTTTTGCGGCGGATGACGTACCGGCGGTGGAGGATGCCGATGCTCTGGATGCACTGTTGGGCTTGGATAGTGGTGTCGCCGAGCCGGCGCCTGACATGCCAGAGCCAGCTGCTGACATGTCATCCCCCGCCATAGCAGCACAGGACATCGTGCCGGAACGCACTGAACCGCCTGTGCCGGTTCAGCCCGACGTTCAAGCAGAACCCGCAGCCCCGCAGCGGGAAGCGGCACCCGTTGCAAAGGCGCAGCAACCGGCCGCCCAAGAAGCATCTGGCAGTTCCGGCCACGGCGCAGGGGCAGCCACCCCGGCGGACACCGCCCCCCGCGAAGCTGGTGCGAGCCAGGGCGACATCGCCCCGGTGTTGGCGCAGTTGCTGGAGCTGGGTAATCTGGACCAGAAACAACTGGATGCGCTGACCCCGGAAGTGGTCTCCGTGCTGCAAGTGACCATCAGCCATTTACTGGAGTTGTTGCGCGCCCGCAGCAGCATCAAGAACGAGCTGCGCCTGGATCGCACCATGATCCAGCCGGTGGAGAACAACCCGCTGAAATTCGCGCTCACCGAGAAGGATGCATTACGTTACCTGTTTGGCGAACACTCAGGGGCTTACATGTCCGGCAGCAAAGCGGTGAAGGAAGCGTTCAACGATGTGGCCGGTCATCAGATGGCCTTGCTGGCGGGCATGCGCAGTGCCTATGAGAAGATGTTGCACAAGTTTTCACCGCAAGCACTGGAGACCCGATTTGGGGAGGCGGCCACAAAAGGTCTGCTCAGCAGTAAAAAAGCGCGCCTCTGGGATGCCTATGTGGAATACTTTGATAAACTTCAACAAGATCCCGAGACAAGCTTCAATCGTCTTTTTGGCGAGGAGTTTGCAAGTGCATACGAAACCCAAGTGGACGACATCAAATCCAGCAAGTCGGATCGCTGATGTGTCAGGTACCCTTGGCCACCATTCACCCTAACCAAAATTAAGACTGATAACATGAAGATGCCGCTTCGCCACCTTTTGCAGATTACTGTTTCCCTAGTTCTGGTGTTCACCCTGACCGCCTGTGGTACGACCCGCAAGGTGCTCAATCTGGAAACCACCGCCGAGTTCAAGCTGGTGGCCAGTCAGGATGTCAACCCCACCACCGCCGGCCGTGCCGCTCCTCTGGTAGTGCAGGTCATCACTCTGCGCGATGCCCGCCAGTTCAAGCAGGAGGATTTCCTTAATCTGTTTGAAGACCCCCAGGGGCGACTGGGCAATGACCTGATCGAGATCACCCGGTTGAAGGAGCTGGCCCCGGGGGAAAGCCGCACCGAAACCTTTAACCTGACACCGGAAGTCAAGTTCATCGGCATCCTGGGGGAATACATTCAGTATGAGGATGCCCAGGCCAAGGCAGTGATTGCCATTGAGCCGCACGCCACCAACAAGGCCCGCATCAGTCTTGAAAAGCTTAAAGTCAATATTGAAGACTGACCACACGGAAAAATGAGGCTCACGACTATCTGGATGGATGCGGAAGGAGAAGGCAGCCGGTTCCGATAAGTGAGCGAGCTCGAAGGGGAGCCCGCAATGACAATCAGTAATAAAGTGGTCTGGTCCGAAGGGTTGTTTCTGCGCCCTCAGCATTTTCAGCAACAGGACCGCTATTTTGAACGCTATATAGATGGCCGTTGCGAAGCCATCGGCGGCTATCTGTGGGGGCTGCTGGATATTACCCTGGATACGGAACTGCTCAAATTGGGCAAGGTGGGTATCAGTCAGGCCCGCGGCGTGTTTCCGGATGGCAGCCCGTTCAGTTTCCCTGATGCGGATGCCCTGCCTCCGGTGTTGAGCGTACCGGAAAACACCACCAACGAGATGGTGTATCTGTGCCTGCCGTTACGGCGAACCGGTGCCATGGAAATCGCCCAGGAGCACGGCCAGACCACCCTGGCGCGACACAACAGTATTGAAATCGAAGTGCGTAACAATGTGGGTGAACAGGGTGAACCCACGGACATCGATGTGGGTCAGCTCAATGCCATGCTCAAGTTGGGGTCGGAGGATCTCAGTGGTTACGCCAAGGTGGGTATTGCCCGAATCCAGGAGTATATTGCCGACAAGGCGGTGGTGTTGGATACCGCGTACATACCACCGATGCTGGATTGCTTGAAATCCCAGGTGATCAACAGCCACCTGACGGAAATTCATGGCTTGATCCATCATCGTGCGGAAGCACTCAGTGGCCGGCTGGCGGACAGCGGGCGTGCGGGTTCGGCCGAGATCGCTGATTACCTGCTGTTGCAGGCGTTGAACCGTATGGAACCGCTGATTGCCCACATCAGCACCATCAACCAACTGCATCCCTTGGCCTGCTTTACCGAGCTGGTGCAGATGGCCGGTGAACTGGCGACCTTTACCACGCGCAATAAGCGCCCACCTGAGTTTCCCCGTTATCAGCATGAAGAGCTGCAGCAGATATTTGATCCGGTGGTGTTGAGTCTGCGTCAGTGCCTGAGTACCGTACTGGAACAGACCGCGGTGTCGCTGGAGTTGACCGAGCGTAAATACGGTATCCACGTTGCGCCTATCTCGGATCATTCCATTATCGGCAAAGCCACCATTGTGCTGGCGGTAAAAGCGGATGTACCCGGCAATCAACTGCGTACTGCGTTCCCGGCCCAGGTAAAAATAGCGCCGGTGGAACGGATTCGCGAGTTCATCAGTGCCCAGTTACCCGGCATCGGTTTGCAGGCACTGCCGGTGGCCCCCAGACAGATACCCTATCACGCGGGCTTCACCTACTTTGAGCTGGACCGGGCCAGTGACCTGTGGAAGATGATGCAGTCTTCCGGCGGTTTTGCCATTCATCTGGGGGGCAACTTCCCCGGTCTGACCATGGAACTGTGGACCATTCGGGATTAACAACGGGAGCCACTGATGAGCAACGACGACGATAAAACCATATTCACTCCGGGCCAGCGGCAACCGTCCCAGGAAAGTTCCGAAAGCACCGTATTCATTCCCAAGCCCGGGGCGCAGCGCAGCGTGCCCGCGCCCAACGCCGGGCAGCCGGCAGCCCCTGGCCCGGCACCGGCGATGATGGCGGCGGAGCTCATGCAGGTGGAGCGGGGGTTGAATCCGGTGATCAGTGCGGCGTCTACCCTGCTGGCGGTGGCCAATAAACTGCGCAACACACCGCAACACAGTGATGTGGCCGGTTTGCATCGCAACCTGGTGGAAGAGATCAAACTGTTCGACAGCAAGCTGAAAAGCCAGAACACCCGCACAGAGATCGCGTTGGCTTCCCGCTATCAGATCTGTGCCGCCCTGGATGAGGCGGTGATGAATACACCCTGGGGTGCCCAGGCGGGCTGGGCGCAACGGTCTTTATTGAGCCTGTTTCACAAGGAAACCGCCGGCGGTGAGAAATTCTTTGCCATCCTGGCCAAAATGATGGAAGCCCCCAGTTCCAACCTGGACATCATCGAGCTGGATTATTTGCTGCTGAGCCTGGGCTTTGAAGGCAAATTCCGCATTGATCCCCGCGGCCGGGATCAGCTGGAAACCCTGCGCGACAACCTCTACCACACCATCGAAAAACTGCGGGGCGAGTTTGCCCCGGATCTGTCCCCCAATGTGGCCACCACGGTGAAAAGCAAACGCAGCCTGATGGAATTTATTCCGTTATGGGTGGTGAGCGCCGTGGTATTGGCGTTGATTCTGGTGGTCTACAGCGGGTTTCGTATTTGGATATTCCAGGCCACCGAGCCCACGGCGACACAGCTGGAAACCTTGAGCACCGAGATCTTAAAAACGGATGGGCAATAGGCATCGACACTCCTGTTATTGGAATCGTTCATGAAACGCGTAATAAGCATACTAACAAATAAAATTTTTCTGGGGTTGCTGGGCGTTATCGCGCTCTCATTGGTGATCTGGTTCGGTGCTGATTTTGTCAAATTCGGCGAAGACAACGACACCCTGTCCACCACCGCGCGGCTGTTTCTGATGCTCAGTGTGCTGCTGATCTGGTTGTTGGCGCAGCTGTTGGTTATGTGGCTGTCCCATCGCAAGAACAGCAGTATGTTAAAAGAGATCGAAGCCGATCAGGTGGACCAGGATGCGGTACGCGCCGGTGAAGAAGTGGCGGCACTGAACCAACGCTTCAGTGAAGGCATGGACATTCTGAAGCGTGCCAAGTTTGATACCGGCAAAGGCAAAGTGGCGTTGTATCAATTGCCCTGGTACATCATTATCGGCCCGCCGGGCTCCGGTAAAACCACCGCGTTGGTGAATTCCGGCCTTGAGTTTCCATTGGCGGATACGCACGGTAAAAATGCATTGGGTGGGGTCGGCGGCACCCGTAACTGCGACTGGTGGTTTACCAACGAAGCGGTGATGATCGATACCGCCGGCCGCTTTACCACCCAGGACAGCCACAAGACCGTGGACAGTTCCGCCTGGCAGGGCTTTCTTAACCTGTTAAAGAAACACCGGCCCCGGCGCCCCATCAACGGGGCTCTGATTGCCATCAGCGTACAGGATCTGCTGACCCAGCAACCGGCCCAACGCAGTTACAATGCCAAGTTGATTCGTGAACGGATTGATGAGCTGCAGAAAAGTTTTGGTGTCAGGTTTCCCATCTACGTGATGCTGACCAAGTGCGATCTGGTGGCGGGCTTCACCGAATTTTTTGCCAACCTGACCCAGCCGGAGCGCCAGCAAATCTGGGGTACCACGTTTAACATTGAATCCACTCAACAGTTGAACAGTTTACCCAGTGAACTGGATCAGTTGATTGGCCGCCTGAATGATCGTGTGTTGTGGCGCGTGCACAATGAACGGGATCCGGCCAAACGGGCATTGATACAGGCCTTTCCCCAGCAGATGGAAAATCTGAAACCGCTGCTGGTGGAATTCATGAGCGAGGCATTTGCCGCCAACCGCTTCAGTGAGCAGCCGTTGCTGCGGGGCGTGTATTTCTGCAGTGGTACCCAGGAAGGAACACCCATTGATCGCATGATGTCAGCGGTTTCGTCCAATTTTGGCTTAAGCCGTGATGCTATGCGCAATCAAAGCGGATCCGGTAAGAGCTTTTTCATCAACCGCCTGTTCCGTGACGTGGTGTTTCCGGAAGAAGAACTGGTAGGCAGTAACAAGAAACTGGAAACCAGTTTGTTGTGGTTGCGACGTGGTTATTTTGCGGTGCTGACGCTGGTTTTTGTGGTGTTGATCGGCGTCTGGTCGGTTACCCTCAGCCGCAATAATGAATACATGGCCCAGGTCAATCAGTTAATTGCCCAGTATCAATCGGAGCAGAGCAAACTGGGCCAGTTCGATCAGGATCCGGTGAACACGCTGCCGGTACTGGCGCCGTTGTACAACGCCTCGCGGGTTTACAATCAGGAAGATCATCCCTGGCTCAGCAGCGTGGGCCTGTACGATGGTTCGGTGGACGAGGCTGCAGATGCGTTGTATCTGAACGCCCTGCGCAAGGATTTTCTGCCGCGTTTCCAGTACTACCTGGAGCAGCGGCTGCAAAGCATGAACCCCACCCATCCTGAGTTGATCGATACCTTCCGCGCCTATCTGATGTTGGCGGACACCGAGCATCTGGAGCCGGCGGTGATTCGCGATTGGGCCCAGGATCAGTGGCAGCAGCGCTTGCCCGGTGAGGCCGGCAAGCAGGCCGAACTGAATGAGCATTTGAATGTATTGTTGCGTAAAGGTTTCGGCAGCGTGCAATTGAATCAGGCGGTGGTGGACAGCACCCGCTTTAAGCTGAAACAGATTCCGGCGGCCCAGCGTCTCTACAGTCAGATTCGTTCCGGCAATCTGGGTCAGGAGCAGCTGGATATCTATTCCCAGATCGGTGGCAAGTCCGCTGCCATTTTCGGTTATGGGCAGTCATCCGGTGCATTGCAGATGTCGGCGTTGTACAGTAAGCCCGGCTTCAAGTCGCTGGATTTCAGCGTCAAGTCACCCTTGCTGCAGCAGCTGGAGCGGGATCGCTGGATCTTCGGTGATGAAGAGGTGGATGACTTCACCGAAGCGGATAAAGAAAAGTTGGCGCAGGAACTGAAAAACCTGTATCTGAACGACTACAGTAGCCAGTGGCAGAGCCTGCTCAATGAATTGCACATTGCCAAATTCACCGATATGACCAGCGCCACCGCCACCCTCAAGCAAATGGCGGATCCGGTGTATTCTCCCCTGGTGGCCATCCTGAGGGTGACCAAGGAGAACACCGCACTGACTCCGGGTTGGCCTCAGCCCACGTTGCTGCCGGGTACGTCGGCGGCAACAGCGGGCGCGGCAGAAGCGATTATCGGCAAGGTGGTAAAACCCACATCGGTGGATGTGGCGTTTCGTGATATCAACCAGCTGACCACCCAGAGTGAACAGCAACCGGCGGCGGTGAATGACGTGTTGGCCGGCATCAAGGAGCTCCACGGTTACCTCAACAACATGGCGGTGTCCCCTAATCCCAATGAAGCGGCGTTTGCCGCGGCCAAGGCCCGCTACAGCACCAACAGTGCCGACCCCATTCGCAAACTGCGAATTCTGGCCACCAATGCGCCGAAGCCGGTGAGCGATTGGCTGAACGAGATGGCCGATCACAGTTGGGGTGTGATTTTACAGGGCACCAAAGCCCACTTGGACACTGCCTGGAATCAACAGGTGTATTCCGTGTACGAGCGTACGCTTGGCAGCCGTTATCCGCTGCGTAAGGTGCGGGCGGAAGCCACCGTGGATGACTTCAATCAGTTCCTGGCGCCCGGCGGGGTGGAAGCGGCGTTTGTGCAGGCCAACGTCAAACCCTTCCTGGACCGCAACTGGCGGCCCAAGGCACTGGATGGTCAGGCGGTGGCATTCACGGATGCCAGCCTCGGGCAGCTGCGTGGTGCTGACACGCTGCGCGCAGCGTTGTACCGGGCGGGGGATGCACCGGGTTACGATTTCAGTATG
This sequence comes from Ketobacter sp. GenoA1, assembly GCF_003671475.1. NCBI lineage: Bacteria > Pseudomonadati > Pseudomonadota > Gammaproteobacteria > Pseudomonadales > Ketobacteraceae > Ketobacter > Ketobacter sp. GenoA1. Next base: position 171,025 of record NZ_RCHM01000030.1, read on the forward strand.
AAGCCCCTGAGCCTGGATACTTCGGTGGGCAAGTTTGAGTTACAGTTAGGCGAACAACGCTTCACTTATACGCACGGGCCCAAGCTCAACAAGAAAGCCAGTTGGCGCAGCGGTCGCGATACCAACATTCGGATTCTGTTCGAAGATCTGAATCAGACCCTGCACCGGGAAACCTTCACCGGTGTCTGGGCCTGGTATCGGCTGCTGGACGACGCCAGTATTCGCAAAGTGGGCAACACCACCTATCGGGCCACGTTCAATAAGGATGGACGCAAGGCGCAATACCAGCTCAGCGCCGCCAGCCGCATCAGTGGCCTGAATCTGTCGCTGTTACGTAATTATCGCTGTCCGCAGGGACTGTAGGGGGGGCCATGGCCACGGATATGGGATTTTTCGGCAAACTGCCCGGCTATGGTGATTTTATCGAGCGTCATTTGCCGCGCAGTTTTGTGGAAGTCTGGGATCAGTGGTTGCAGCGCGCCATGGCCGGCAGCCGCCAGTTACTGGGGGACCATTGGCTGGACAGCTATCTGACCTCGCCGGTGTGGCGCTTTGCCCTGTCTTCCGGTTGCGTGGACGGCCATGCCTGGCTGGGGGTCACCCTGCCCAGTGTGGATCGGGTTGGGCGTTACTTTCCCCTCACCATCGCCATGCCCATGAGCAGTAATGTGAATCTCAGTGTGGCGCTCTACCACAACGCCGAATGGTTCCAGCGTCTGCAGGAAATCGGCTTGGCCTGTTTGCAGGAATCGCCCACGGTGGACGCAGTGGTGGATGTGCTGGATGGCTTGCCCGATCCGGTATTGCGGCCGTGGCGTGCCAAGGCGGCGCACACCCGCAGCCTCGGTACCAGCGTGACACTGTATGAAGCCGGTGACGTGAAACCGGAACAAAGTGACGTGTCACTGACACAAAGCCTGCTGCTGAGTGAGTCATTACTGCGCCAGCATTATGCCAGTTACAGCCTCTGGTTCAGCGCCGGTGCGGAGCAGGCGCCGGACAACATGCTCACCAGCGAGTTTTTGCCCGATCCGGTGGGCTATGTGTCGATGCTCACCGGGCAATGGCCGGAGTACGGCTGGAATCAGGTGGAATAATGCAGTGGCAAAAGAGTGTAATTTACCAATTTGACCGGGTACCTGCCCCAGGGAGAGGGATTTTGGCTAGAATAACAGGAAGCAACGGGTCGGTACGCGAACAACAACCTACAAAACGGCGTTAAAAGGACCAGTAATGGCATCCCCACACATCATCGACATTGACGAACTGCTGCAGCCCATTTCCGCGGACTCGCCCCAGGGTTCCGATATTCGTGAGGATTCATCCCCCACCTCCCTGTATTACCAGATCAAGGATGCCCGCAATGCAGCACGGGCGGCGGAGCGGGCCAGTCTGTTCGATCCGGATGAAGCGTCCAACGTGCTCAATGAATGGCGGCCGATTCTGGATCTGGCCCCCACCATTCTGAAAGAGAACAGCAAGGATCTGGAGGTGGCCAGCTGGTTGCTGGAGGCGTTGATCCGCTTTCATGATTTCCCCGGATTGCGTGATGGCATCCAACTTACCCGGGGCCTGGTGGATCAATACTGGGATGGTTTGTACCCCGAACCCGATGAAGACGGCATAGAAACCAAGGTGGCGCCCCTGGCGGGCCTCAATGGCGACAGTGGCGAAGGCACGTTACTGGCCCCAATGCGCAATGCCCTGATCACCACCGAGAGCTCCGTGGGCGCCTTCAGTTACTGGCAGTATCAACAGGCCCGTGATGCCGCCAAGATCAGCGACCCTGACAAACGCCAGGAAAAAGAAGACACCCTGGGCTTTACATTGGCGGCCATCGAAACCGCCGTGGCTGAGGCCTCGGCCGACTACTACGTGAATCTGGTGGACGATCTGGAGCAGGCGGTGGCGGACTTCAAGGCCATGAACGACACCCTGCGTGAACACTGCAAACATGAGGCGCCGCCTTATTCCCTGATTCTGGAAACCCTGGAAGAAATCCTGCGAGCAGTACGTTTTCTGGCCAAGGACAAATTGGCGGCCGCCGCCCCTGAGGAGATCACTGTGACCGAGGAAGCCAGTACCAATGGAGCCCCAGCCACCGCAGCCCCCCGCAGCACCGGCCCTTCCGGCCCCATCGGCAGCCGTGATGACGCCCTGCGCCGATTGGAAGAAGTGGCGCAGTTTTTCCGTGCCACCGAGCCCCACACACCTTTGGTGACGGGCATTGAGCGTTTGGTGCGCTGGGGCCGTATGCCCATGAGCGAACTGATTCTGGAGCTGGTGCCGGATCCGACGGCCCGTGCCTTCTACCAGCACCTAACCGGTGCTAAGCTCAATGAAAGCGACGATCCCGCTGATGTGGCGGCCTACAACGCCACCGCCAGTACGGTCAGTGAATCCCAGCACAGCGCTGCGGACGATGCTCAGGAAGACAACAACGTGGGTTGGTAGAACCCATGTACCGAAAAACGTGAAATAGTAACAACATAGGGAAATGGAACAGAATCTGGAACGGAACATGCCTGTTGTTTATGGAAATGATGATAGCAAGACCAACGAATTCTAACGGAGGAACCACCCATGTCTGATAGCATCCACGATAAACTGAAGCGCGTTCGCAAGCCGCGCGTGCATATAACTTACGATGTCGAAACCGGCGGCGCAGAGCAGACCAAGGAACTGCCTTTTGTGATGGGCGTGATGGGTGACTACTCCGGCGACAATACCGAGAACAAAAAGTCACTGAAAGAGCGTAAGTTCGTCAATATTGATCGCGACAACTTCAACCAGGTGATGGGCAACATCAATCCCACGGTGTCCATGAAAGTGGAAAACACCCTGGCTGGTGATGACAGCGAAATGGCGGTGGATCTGTCCTTCAAGAAAATGGATGACTTTGATCCCACCGCCATCGTGAATCAGGTTGATCCGTTGAAGCAATTGCTGGAAGCGCGCAATAAATTGCGTGATCTGATGAGCAAGGCAGATCGCTCGGAAGAGCTGGAAAGCATTCTGGAAGATATTCTGCAGAACACCGATAAAGTGACTTCCATTTCGCAAGAACTGGGCCTCGATAAAAAAGAAGGGGGAGATGAATAATGGCCGAACAAGAAACTCAAGCAGAAGGCGGAGCAGAGGCCGCGGAAGGCAGTGCCAGCCTATTGGAAATGGCCATCGGTGCCACCAAGCAGACCGAGCGCGATGAAGCGCAGGATCTGCTGGCCAACCTCACCAAACAGGTGATGGATGGCACGGTTACCTGGGATCGCAACCTGACTAAAACCATCGGCAATGCCATTACCGCCATCGATGCTGCCATTTCCAAACAGCTGGCCGCGATCATGCACCACGAGAAACTGCAAAAAGTCGAAGGATCCTGGCGTGGCCTGCATCATCTGGTGATGAATTCCGAGACCGGTACCGGCTTGAAGATCCGCATGCTCAACATCGGCAAGCGGGAACTGTTCAAGGATCTGGATAAGGCGGTGGAGTTCGATCAGAGCCAGATTTTCAAAAAAATCTATGAAGCGGAATTCGGTACCGCCGGTGGTGAACCCTATGGCGCGCTGATCGGTGATTACGAGTTCTCCAATCACCCTGAGGACATCGATCTGTTGTCCAATATGTCCAACGTGGCGGCCGCCGGTTTCTGCCCATTCATCAGCGCAGCCGGCTCCAAAATGTTCGGTTTTGATGATTTTACTGAACTGTCCACGCCACGGGATTTGTCCGGAATCTTTGCCTCTCAGGAATACATCAAGTGGCGCAGCTTCCGTGACAGTGAAGATTCCCGTTTCGTTTCCCTGGTGATGCCCCGGGTATTGTCCCGCCTGCCTTACGGCGCCAATACCAAACCGGTGGAAGAGTTCGACTATGAAGAATTCGATGCCGATGAATCCGGTATGCACAAAGCTGTGGGACACGATCAATACACCTGGATGAACGCGGCCTATGTGATGGGTACGACACTGACCCGCGCCTTCGCCGAAAACGGTTGGTGTACGGCCATTCGTGGTGCCGAAGGCGGTGGTAAAGTGGAAGGCCTGCCTTCACACTTGTTCAAGAGTGATGACGGCGATGTGGATCAGAAGTGTCCCACTGAGATCGGCATCACCGACCGTCGGGAAGCGGAACTCAGCAACCAGGGTTTCCTGCCCCTGTGTCACTATAAGAATACGGATTACTCAGTGTTCTTTGGTGCCCAGACAGCGCAGAAACCCAAAGTGTATGATGACCCGGATGCCACTGCCAACGCAGCGATTTCCGCCCGCTTGCCCTACATGATGGCCACCGGCCGAATCGCCCATTACCTCAAGGTGATGGCGCGGGACAAGATCGGTTCCTTTATGGAAGCCAAAGACTGCGAACAGTGGCTGAACCGCTGGATTTCCAACTACACCAACAGCAACCCAGACGCCAGTGCTGAAATGAAAGCCAAGTTTCCCCTGGCGGAAGCGCGTGTGGAAGTCAAAGAAACACCTGGAGCCCCGGGTTCCTACAACGCCGTTGCCTATCTGCGCCCCTGGTTGCAGATGGAAGAGCTGACCACATCCCTCCGTATGGTGGCCAGTATCCCGAAAGCAGGTTAAACCTGTCGTAACGGTAGCCAGTCGGCGTGGTGCTTACCACGCCGACTGTTTTCCCGCCCCAATCAAAATGATCCGCAAACGAATTCGATGCCATGGCCAATATTGATCTTGCAGAACTGCTCAACGCTACCCAGGCCGCCGCCGCTGCCGATGGAAATCCGTTGCGGGCGTTTCTGCTGAGTGAAGCCGATGGCGACAGTTTCAGGATCTGGGTGGAGAATTTCAGTGCCCATGGCAAGCCCGCTACGTTGCCCCTACGGCAGTATCTGGCGCAGCAAGTGGCGCTGATGGATGAACTGATTGAAGAACAGGTCAATGCCATTCTTCATCACAGTCGCTTCCAGAAACTGGAAGCCTCCTGGCGCAGCCTGAAAAAACTCTGTGATGAAAGCTACCTCTATCCGGATATCAAGCTCAGGCTGTTGAATGTGAGCTGGGCGGAGGTGTGCAAAGACATCACCCGGGCGCAGGATTTTGATCAAAGCCAGTTGTTCCAACGGATTTACAACGATGAATTCGGCACCCCCGGTGGTGAGCCTTATGGTTTGCTGATCGGGGATTACTATGTCAGCCATCGGCCCTACAAGGGCCACAAATACAATGATCTGGAAGTCCTGCAGGGGTTGGCCCAGATTGCCGCAGCTTCCTTCGCCCCCTTTATATGCGGTGCCGCGCCGCAATTGTTCGGACTGGACGACTACCAGACTCTGGGCAGTCATCTGAATTTTCAGGCGGTGTTCCAACAACAGGAATACGTCAAGTGGCGGGCCTTCCGTCAGCAGGAGGACGCCCGCTTTGTCTGTCTCACTTTGCCGCGAATCATTTTGCGCAAACCCCATCAGAGTGTCGCCGGCGAACTGCCTTTTAAGGAACGCTGTGAACGGCCCCAACACTACTTATGGGGTAATGCCGCCTTCGCCTTTGCCAGCGTCATCATACGGGAGTACGGTGATATCGGCTGGTTTGCCCAGATTCGCGGTGTGCCGCGGGGGCAACTGGCCGGTGGCGTGGTGACCGGCTACGAGCCTCTGCCCATTCCTGATGGAACCGGCGTGTTCCATATTCTGACCGACGTGGTGATCACCGATGCCATTGAGCGGGAGCTCAGTGAGCTGGGTTTGATGGCACTGTGTCAGTGCTACGGTGTGCCTTTGGCGGCCTTTCACAGCAATCCGTCAGTGCACATGCCGAAGAAATTCGACAGCAAAAGCGCCACCGCCAATGCCCGCATCAGTGCCATGCTGCAACAGGTTCTGTGTGCCTCACGTTTTGCTCATTATCTGAAAGTCATGATTCGCGACAAGGTGGGTTCCTACACCACTGAAAAAGAGATCGAAGGCATGCTCACCAAGTGGTTGAACCAGTACACCACCGGACGCGACGATTTGAGTTGGGAGATGCGCGCCAAGTATCCGCTACGCGACGTGCGCTTGCAGGTGCGGGAGATGCCGGGAATGCCCGGCCAGTACACCTGCGTGATATTTCTGAAGCCTCATTACATCGCTGAAAACCTGGTATCAGAATTGAAACTCACCACCGAGCTGTCCCAGGCCGGTATCGGATCAAGGGGCTAGCGTATGATTGATCAGGAACAGAAGCTGGTGGTACCCCTGTTGGATCGTCTGCTGGACGATAATCCTCAAGAGAGCAGAGAATCAGAGCGCGCCCACCATCTGCTGATCCATCAGCTGAAAGAGAGTGTGCGACGTGATTTGGAAGAACTGTTCAATACCCGCCAGTGTTGTATTGCTCCACCGGCCTCGCTGCCACACATTCAAGCGGCCTTGCACAACTACGGCCTGCCCGACGCCGCGACCTTGAACCTCAGCTCACAAAAGGCCCGCTCTGAATTCTGTCGTACGGTGGAGCAGACCATTGCCAATTATGAGCCGCGTATTCGCAGTGCCAAGGTACAAACGCAATCGTCATTTGACCCGGAAGATCCCAGCATCCGCTTTCGGGTGGAAGCCACCCTGCGTGCCCTGAGCGCCGATGAAGTCATCGTATTCGATTCAGCCCTCAACCCGGTAACCCGTTCGGTTACGGTAGCGGAGACCCATTAATGAGTGATGAGTTGCTCAAACATTATGAAAAGGAACTGGCCTTTGTGCAAAAGGCCATGTCTGAGTTTGCCCAACGCCATCCCAAAATCGGCAACCGTTTGCGGGTGTCGGATGACCGGCCGGAAGATCCTTTTGTTGAGCGCCTGCTGGATGGGGTTGCCCTGTTGAATGCCCGCATCCAGGATAAACTAAACGATGATTTTCCCGAGATGACCGATGGCGTGATGGGGGTGATGTATCCTCATTACCAGCGGCCGATTCCGTCCATGAGCATCGTTCAGTTTCAGGCAGCCGATGCGCTGGATGAAATCATGACGGTACCCGGAAATACGGAGCTGGACACTGATACCTTTGGTGGCGAAAGTTGCCGTTTTACCACCTCTTATCCCGTACAGCTGCAGCCACTGAAAGTGGAGTCAGCGCAGTTGATGGCGCGCCCCTTTGTGGCGCCGGGCGCCGATGATGTGGGCGGGGCGGATGGGGTGTTGAAAATTGCCTTGCGCGCATTGTCACCGGCTTTGAACCTGTCGGAGTTAAAACCGGGAAAGGTACGCTTTTACCTGCGCGGACAGCCGAAACATATTTATCCCCTGTATGAGCATATGCTCAATGGCGCCGTGAAAGTGGTTTTGGCCAAGGGAGACGGTGATACCAAGCCGGTGTTCTGTGGCCCGGATGTGATCACCCCGGTGGGATTCGATCTGGATCAGGGCCTGCTGCCGTATCCGGCCAACGCCTTTACCGGCTACCGTTTGCTGACCGAGTATTTTGTGTTTCCGCAGAAGTTTTTATTTGTGGATATCGACATCAGCAAAATGCCCGCCGATACCGGCAGTGATCTCAACCTGTACCTCTATCTGAAAGAATCCGATGGTGAACTGGAACACTATGTCAATGCCAGTGTGTTTGTGTTGGGCTGCACACCCGCGGTCAATCTTTTTTCCTATGTGGCGGACCCCATAGCTCTTGATCACACTGAAACCGAATATCGGGTGATTCCCGACGGGCGCCGAACCGGTGCATTGGAGATCTATTCCATTGATCAGGTCAATGCATCGGATGCCAATGGCAATAAATTTGAGTACACACCCTTCTACGGTATTCGCCACCGTCACACTGAGCGCAATCACGGAACCTATTGGTTTGAACGACGTTTATCGGTGATTGAAGGGGAAAACCGCAATGAGGAAGCGTCAGAGCTGAACATCAGCCTGGTGGATCTGAATTTTGATCCCAACACACCCACGGATGAAACCCTGGATCTACGGCTAACCTGTTTTAACCGCAACCTGCCGGCCAAGTTACCGTCGGGTTCCAATCAGCCAAAACTAAACATGGTGGAAGGGGATGCACCGGTGGCGTCCATTCATTGCATCACGCCACCCACCCAAACCCAGCGTCCGCCATTACGCAATCGTGCCTACTGGCGATTGATGTCCCATCTGAATCTGAATCATCTTTCGCTGACCGGCGATGAAGAGGGCGAGGCACTGAAAGAAATTCTCCGTCTCTATGATTTCCGCAACGCCGACAGCACGCGCAAAATGATAGATTCCATCCGTCGCCTGCATGTGAAACCGATTATGGCGCCCATAAAAGTGGGTAAGGGCACCGCCATGTGTCGGGGTACGCAGGTGGAAGTGGAATTCGATCCACGGTTGGTGGCCGGCGGTTCGCCCTACTTATTTGCCAGTGTGCTGGAACGGTTTCTGGCCTTGTATTGCAGTTTGAATTCGTTTACCCGATTGATCGCCAAAATCAGTAACTCGGAAGGAGAAATGAAGCGATGGCCACCGCGCGCCGGCGAAAAAGCCTTGCTGTAACCAGTCAGCTACAGGAAGAGCCCTATCGCTTCGAATTTTTTCAGGCGGTCCGGCTGCTGGAAATGGCCGCACGCATCAATGCGGGTGAAGGCCGTAAGTTTGCGCGGGTGCCGGTGGCCAAAGGTGCGCCCCCCAACCGTGAAAGTGTGCGTTTTCGGGCCCAGGCCAGCCTCGCGTTTCGCGGCGCCGACGTGGATAAGGTGGAGATTGCCGAAACGGTGGAACTGGACGACAGCGAGGCGCCACAAAAACAGTGGCAGTTGTTGGTCAACAGTTTCGGCTTGTTTGGCAGCAATGGAGTATTGCCGTATCACATCAGTGAGTTGGTGATACAGCGTCTGCGGCAAAAGGACCGCTCCCTGGCCAATTTTCTGGATGTACTGAATCATCGCAGCACGTCCCTGTACTACCAGGCCTGGCATAAATACCGCCTCCCGGTGGTGTATGAGCGGGCGCACCGGGAGGGGCAGAACCGCAACGATATCTTCAGTCACATGCTGGCGGCCTTTATCGGACTGGGTACGGAAAAATTACAGGGCCGTTTGCCGATTCCCGATGACGCCATGCTGGGATTTGCCGGGCAGCTGGCCAACGGTACCCCATCGGCGCCGACGTTGGGGAAAATCCTGGCGCATTACTTTGAGTTGCCGGTTCATGTGGAGCAGTTTATCGGCAAGTGGCAGCCTTTGCCGGAGGATATGCAGAGTCGCCTGCCGGGATTGGGCGTGCCCTATGGGCAAAATAATGTGCTGGGTGAAAACGTTATCCTGGGGCGGCAATGCTGGGATATCCAGAGCAAGTTTCGTATTCACATCGAGCAACTGAATTATGCCCAGTTTGTGAGTATTGCACCGGGTAGCGCCAAGATGAAAGCAATGAAGTCGCTGGTGCGTTTTATGGCCGGAACTGAATTTGATTTTGATCTTGAAATCAGTATTCGGCAAAAAGATTTGCCCAGTGTAGGCCTGGGTCAGGTGGCGCAGGTGAATGGCGTGGCCATCGACGGTGGCGAACTGATGCTGGGCTGGAACAGTGGCCTGGGTAATCATAGTCCACAGCAACAAGACCAGAATCGACTGATCCGAATTCGGGTGAGTGAATAAACTACTAACCATTAAAAAATACAGGGAAGCTCGACATGATTAACGTGAACCTAAAATCCCTGGTGGACAAAATGTCCCCCACCCTGCGCGACAGTCTGGAAGGTGCCGCCGGCCTTTGCATCGGCCGCAGTCACTATAACGTCGAAGTGGAACACTGGTTATTGAAACTGCTGGAAAGTGTGGATACCGACTTCAATACGTTACTGGAAAAGCACGGTCTGGATATCAGTCACCTCAACAAGCAGCTCACCAACACGGTGGAAAAATTCAAATCCGGCAGTTCGCGCCCGGCCGCCCTTTCACCGGCGATTGTGGAAGCCAGCAAGAATGCCTGGATGATCAGCTCAGTGGATTTCGGCCATGGCATGATTACCAGTGGCCACCTGCTGGCGGCATTGATGCTGGATGATCAAAGCCGTCGCGCGTTGTTGGATTCGGCGCCGGAGTTCAAGAATATTGCACCGGAATCGTTACGGGAAACAGCCCGCGCCATTATCGGCACCACCGGTGAATCGTCCAGTGGCGCGCCGGCGGGCAGCTCAGGGGCGTCGAGCGCAACAGATGCCCCGGTACGCCCCAGCAAGACTCCGGCACTGGATAAATACACCATTAATCTTACTGACAAGGCCCGACAGGGTGGTATTGATCCGGTGTTGGGCCGTGACGATGAGATTCGTCAGTGCATCGACATTCTCACCCGTCGCCGTCAGAACAATCCGATTTTGACCGGCGAGGCTGGGGTGGGTAAAACCGCGGTGGTGGAAGGATTCGCGCTGCGCATCGCCAATGACGATGTGCCCGAGCCACTCAGGGGGGTGGACTTGCATACCCTGGACCTGGGTCTGCTGCAGGCCGGTGCCAGTGTGAAGGGCGAATTCGAAAACCGCCTGAAATCGGTGATCGAAGAAGTTAAATCCAGCCCCAGGCCCATCATCATGTTCATTGACGAGGCGCATACGTTGATTGGTGCCGGCGGCAAGGAAGGTCAGGGTGATGCCGCCAACCTGCTGAAGCCTGCCCTGGCGCGGGGTGAGTTGCGGACGGTGGCGGCAACCACCTGGGCCGAATATAAAAAATATTTTGAACGGGATCCGGCCCTGACCCGCCGTTTCCAGGTGGTGAAGGTGGAAGAACCGGACGAAGAGAAAGCCATCAACATGATGCGCGGCATCTCCAAGGTACTGCAGGATCACCATAAAGTGCGCATACTCGACGAGGCCATTGAGGCTTCGGTCAAACTGTCCGGGCGCTATATTCCCGGTCGGCAGCTGCCGGACAAGTCCGTCAGCCTGCTGGATACGGCCTGCGCCAGGGTGGCCCTGAGCCAAACGGCGACGCCTTCCGCCATCGAAGACTGCCGCCGCAAAATTCGTCAGGATACGTTCAACATCAGCAATCTGGAAAAGGAAAACTCCTCCTCCGGTGTTCATGATGACCGTATTGCCGCCCTGCGGGCCAGTAAAACACAATCCGAGCAGGAACTGGAACAGCTGGATGCCCAGTGGGAAAAGGAGAAATCCCTGATCCAGGAAATCCGCAGTGTGCGGGATCAGATTGAAGGCGATTTTCTGCGTACACAGGGTGGCGAAGCGCGTGAGATCGACGACAATCAACTGGCTGAATTGAAGAGCAAACTGAAGGAACTCAGCGCTCAACTGGCCGAGGTGCAGGGTAAGGAACCCTTGATGCAGGCTTCCGTTGATGAGCAGGCGGTTGCTGAGGTGGTGGCCAACTGGACAGGTATTCCGGTGGGCAAAATGGTCAGTGATGAAATCAATGCGGTCCTTAACCTCAAGGATCGGCTGGAAGATCGGGTGATCGGACAACCCCATGCACTGGAAGCCGTGGCTAAGGCAGTGCGCACTTCGCGGGCCGGCTTAACCGATCCACGTAAGCCCATTGGGGTTTTTCTGTTTGTTGGTACCAGCGGCGTGGGTAAAACCGAAACGGCCCTGTCTCTGGCGGATGTGATGTACGGCGGGGAGCAGAACCTGACGGTGATCAACATGTCCGAGTTTAAGGAAGAGCATAAGGTCTCCATGTTGGTGGGCTCGCCACCGGGATACGTGGGCTACGGTGAAGGGGGTGTGCTGACAGAGGCGGCGCGCCGCAAACCCTATTCCATTATCCTGTTGGATGAAATGGAGAAAGCCCACCCCGGAGTGCAGGATATTTTCTACAACCTGTTCGACAAGGGCACCATCAAAGATGGTGAAGGCCGTGACATCGATTTCAAGAACACCATCATCATCATGACTTCAAATGCCGGGGAGGACGCCATTCGCGCCATCTTCAATCAGGTGGAGGAGAGACCTGATCCGGATGTGGTGCTGGATAACATCCGGCCCCACCTGCTGCAGCATTTCAAACCGGCGTTCCTGGGCCGCACTACGCTGATTGCCTATAACCCATTGGATGACGAGGATCTGATGAAGATTGCCGCCATCAACATGCGTCGTATCGAAAAACGGGTGAAGGGTCACTACGGGGCGGATTTCGGCTACGATGAGGATGTTCTGTTGCATATCGTGGCCCGCTGCCAGGAATCAGAAACCGGCGCCCGTAACATTGAAAATATCCTCAACAAAACCCTGCTGCCGGAGTTGGCCAGTGAATGTCTGCACCACATGGCCAATGAAGAGCCGGTGCAGGCGATCCATGTGGGTGTGACTGAAGAAGGTGATTTCACCTATCAGGTGCAATGATGGCCGGTGCAGTAATGGCAGGCACCATGATGACAGGTACCATGAAGACAGGCACCGTGAATGGATTGAAAGGAGTGTGATATGAGCAGGGCAACCATGAATACCGGCGCTGTGCCAATGGGTCACGGGTCTGATCAGGATGGACCGGCGCTGGTACGTCATCGGCCCTGCCATATTCTGGTGCTGGCGGATTTCAGTGGCCGTGATCATCGAGGCCAAAATGATGCTGGCGCGCTGGCTGAGCGTAAAATTTTCGAACTGACCCGGGATAATTTCGACGATATTTTTGTGCGCATGGGGGTAACGCTGGATTTATCCATTGCCGATCAGCCAATCCAGTTTCTGGAAATGGACGATCTGCATCCGGACTTCATTTATGAACGGGTGGATATGTTCAGCCAGTTTCGTACCTTGAAGCGTAAACTGAAAAACAAGGATACCTTTGAAGCCGCTGCCGCTGAAATTCAGAGCTGGTCCCAGGCGCCCAAGACAACGGGCAGTAGTGAAGAACCCAGTGCGCCGCAGGATGATGTATTGGACATGCTGCTGCATTCCACGCGGGCACAGGCTGAAGTGGCCCACTCCGTTAAAGGCCTGATTCAGCAGATTGTCGCACCCTATGTGATCCCAAGCCCCGATCCCCGGCAATCAGAATTGATGGATACCGTGGATCAGGCGGCCAGCCATTTGTTGCGGAAGATACTGCACAGTAGCGCGTTCCAGGACATTGAATCCTCCTGGCGTGGGCTGTACTGGCTAATGAAGCAGCTGGAAACAGAGCAGGGATTGCGGGTGTTTGTGGCGGATGTCAGCTTGTTGGAAATCGTGGCGGACAACGAAGCTAATGCAGAAACCACCACGGAGTTGCACAAGCTGTTGTTGGAAAACCGGGTGGGTGAAGGCTCTGTTCCATTCAGCGTGATCGTGGCGGATTATCAACTGCAGGATGAGGTACAACATTGTGAGGCCTTGGCTAACCTGGCCAGTGTGGCAGCGGATTCCCATGGGGTATTGGTGAGTGGTGGTTCGGAACGGTTGGCCGGTTGCCCCAATTTGACTCAGGTGCCTGATCCGGAACACTGGTATCTGCATCGTCAAGGAGATAACGATTTTGCGTTACTGTGGAATGCAATTCGTGAGCAGGAGTACAGCCGGCACGTGGTGCTTACCTGCCCCCGTTTCATGTTGCGTTTGCCCTACGGTACCCATACCAGTCCAATGGAAGCGTTCGACTTTGAAGAGTTACCCAAAGACGGCCAACATGCTTATTACCTGTGGGGCAATGGTGCCTGGCTGGTTGCGGCGCAGCTGGGGAACTACTTCATTCGTGGTGGTTGGTCCCAGGAGGCAACCCGGGGCAGCAAAATCACACAACTGCCGCTGCACGTTTATAAGGAACACGGACAAAGCCAGGTAAAACCCTGTGCTGAAATACCAATGCTGGATACCACCGCCCGGGCGTTGCGGGAGCATGGTTTGGTGCCGATTCGCTCGGTGCGTGACGAAGACAGCGTGATCATACCGCCGTTGCAATCCATCAGTAGTGAATCAACGCAGTTACAGGGTCCTTGGGACGAAGTACGCAGCTGACCCGTAATCCGGCATTAGCCGGATCGTAATGCGCTGAAAAAGCTCAGTTGGGGTAGATCGGATTCCTGTCCCAGTACTTTGAAAACATCATTAAACCATTTCACAAAACGGTCTGCGTGTTCGCCGGTGCCGATGGGGTACTGCCGCATTTTCCAACGATTGTGGCTGGAATCATTGTAATAGACGCCACCCGCATTATAGGCACAGGCCACCTTGGGTGGATTGAAATGGGTGTGTTTCCATTGCCTTGCTATATAGGCGGTTCCGGCTTGAATGGAATTACCGGGAATCTCCAGCCAGGCTCGGTCTATATCATCCTTGCCAATGGCTTCCCTTGCCGTTGAGATCAGGGTTTGCATGATGCCCGGTGATACCCGGTGTGGTGTTTCATCATCGGACACGTAACCCGGTTCCTCCCGTGCCCTGATCGTTAGATTGCCGCTGCTTTCGGTGCAGATGGTGGACATAATCAACTCCACCGGTACACCGTAATGCGCACTCCAGTGTGTGAGATCATTACGCAGACCGCGCCAGACTTTATCAACCGTCACAGGCTCGCCGGACGTACCAAGAGGCGGGGCGCCATCAATACTGATACCCGCATCCGTCAACTGCCAGCCGACACTGTCGCGGAAGCGATTGGGTAACTTCAGTTCGTTAACGATGGTATGCAGTCGTGCAACATACTGGTTGTCCAGATTGGTTGGTGTGATCACCGAACCGGTCACACTCGGTACGATGCCTGATGCGGCCTCAGGTTCACTGAACAGCTTTCGCCAGGTCAGCGGGCCTACCTGGCCATCCGGCCGCAACCCCTGTGCCTGCTGAAAGCGCTTCACCGCCGACTCGGTGGAAGGGCCGTACAGGCCGTCTGCCTCACCTGCCAGATGCCCACACTGGTTTAACGCCTGTTGCACCGCCAGTACGTCTTCGCCGCGCACCAGTGGAAACTGAAATCGTAGCAATCGCTCGTACATAAGAATCATCCCCAATAGCTTACTTACTGCCTCTATTCACAGTTGGCGTTGATGTAGGCATCCACCGCCAACTTGACGCCGGATATGGGTGCCTGGTAGCGGGCATCGGTCATGAACCGGGACTGCACCTGCGCAGCTTGTTGCTGCAACTGTTGCCAGTCCGTGCAACCGGCCTGCAACAGATCAAGCTGATATAACTGGTTTTGAATGAAGTAGTAATTGGCCGCTGCCTGGTCGGGCGCGTTCCGTTTAAATTCCCTGGCCCGTTGATCAAAGATGGCCAGCGCCTGTTGACGATCAGGGAGGGTAGTTTGCAAGCGGGTGGCCTCCAGGGCGTTACTGTAGATCCGCTGACGCTTTTCATCTTCACTCAGGCCCTGTATCGAAATTTCATCCCAGTCTTCCGTGTCGTCCAGGACTGTAAACAGATTGTCACCGGCGCATTGCAGATAACGCCCGTAGTCAGGTGACGTTTTTTCGGTTTTACCAGCCAGAATAAAGCAGGCATCACCCTTGAGAAAATGCTGCTTACTGCATCCGCACTGGCCAGGGTCACAATCCACATCGGACTTGGCCAGCTGTTTGAAATCACCTGCCTGTTGCAGTTCGGTCATGTGGTCCACTTCACGCAGTTGCATAAAGCAACAACCATTCAAGCTAATGGCGGCCACCAGTAACAAGATAATCTTAGTTGGCATGGCTTTCCATCTCCTGCTGTACTTTCTCCATAATCTGCAGCACCGGCTGTCCTTCCCGCATCAGACCTTCCACAATCAACATGAACTCATCCAGACTGGCCTTTGCCGCTTCGTCTTCGTGCAGTGTGTCGATGGCGGTCATCAGTTTCTGGTAGGATTCCGCGGGCCCGACACCGATGCTGTCAACATATGGTTTTAGCTCCCTATCCATCAGCATCTGTCGAAACTGCAGCACGCATTGATCGAACGCTGCCTCGCTGTCAAAGCGGGCACCGTACTTCTGCCACAGGCCATCCTTGTCGATGCGGATAAAGTCGTTGGCTGCACTTTCCAGTGTTAACAGATCTTCCTGTTGCAGTTCCGGCTGAAAGGCCGCAGCCAGCAGAGGTTTGCTTGAAAACAGAATTTTGGCGGTAATGCCGTCAAAGGTTTGTGGTGGAATCTGGGCAATGGTGATGGGGGCGAACAGAACGCGACGCTTCCATTTTTCATAACGGGCACTGCCCAGTTTAACGCCAATGGTGGCAACGGTGATTAACAGCCCCAGCGCCGGAACGGAACCCTTCAATACCTGTTCAAACGCGGGAATGGCACGTTTGACCGCATCCACTACCGGATTGTTTTTGGCAAAGTCATCGAAGACCTGCTCCATTAAATCCTTGGCACCGGAGGCGTTCTTCTTGTTAATCAGCGTATCGGCGGTGCTGAGCCCGGTCTGTACCTTATTTATGATGTCACCGTATTTCTCGCGATATTTCTCCGGCAAAAAGCGGGTACCCGCCGACAATACCTGACTGGCTTTGCTCAACTTGCTAATCAGTTTTTGGGTGTCGGATTCATCTTTGTCCTTGCGGGCGGTATCCAGATCCTGCTGCATCTCCTTGGTTTGCAGCGCCACAGAGGCTTCCGCTCCCTGGGCGCTGGCACGGTTGGCAAAGTAAAAGGCCACCACGGCGCTGAGCAGCGTCATTAAACCTTCGGGTACGGATTTTTCCCGATCAAAGAAAAACTGCAGTGTGATAAAGAACAGCGAGATGACCACGATCATCATGGCGAGGATAGAGCGAATGGTGCCCTGGGGCAGCCCGGCGGGGACACTGAAAAATTTATCCAGCTTATTGGTTTTCATGGCACCGGCGTAAAAACGTTTCTGCAGATCGCTCATATACCAAACGGCACCCACCACCACCAGCATAACCATGGCCATGGCCACCAGGCCAAGTTGCCAATTGACGGAGCCGGGATGCTCCTCTGCGTGGGATAATCCGGGTAATGTCAGCAGAATTATAAAAGAAACGCACATCGGTAACGGAGCTGATCGATTAATGATCATCTAAGTATCCCTCCCCACAGGTCTGGTTCCGTCAATGCTGTTGAACAAAGTAACGGCTTAGTTACGCTAAGTCCAGCTTCCTTAAGCGTCATTGCGTCACAAAAATATTTCAGATTGAGACCGCTTTCCAGTTGGAATATTCCACAACCATCTGCTTCAACTGTTTACATCATTCCACACAGAGATGGGCGTAGTCTGTAAGAGTCGCTGCCTTCGCGGGGCACGACGTCCTTTCACTTTAGGGTTCGTTTATGAACCAGGAGCAACAGTCTATGGATAGACTCGCAAAGCAACACCCTCAATCCACCCCTGTAATCAGGGAACTCAATCAACTTGAAGTGCAGCAAGTATCGGGCGGCCTGGTGGGCGAAGGAAATCTTTCTGATTTTCATCCCATCGCCTGGCCGGTGATCAATGTGGCACTGGACGCCAAACTGAAAGCCATCAAAACCCGTTTTTAACCGGGTTTTGATGGTCAAAAAGTAAACCAAAAGGAGCTCGCTATGAAAACCTTTAAAAAACCGCAACGTATATCCAAACTGGAACTTGCCGATGTTACGGCAGCCGGTGTCGAACGGGCGCTTCAGGTACGCGAATTATCTGAGCAGGAAGTGTCTGAAGTCAGTGGTGGTGCCCTTGCACTGCCCAAGGAAATCATTGCCGGCGGCATCCGCGCGGCCTATCTGGATTCCCTGGCCAGTAAAATGAGCACCGCTCTGACGGGTATGGACAGTGGCATGCTGACCCAGGATTTCACAACACTGGGGTAGGTCATGAAAAAAACCGATCAGCAAACCCTTTGCCCCAGTGCCCAGCCGGATTGGCAGGGTGCCAAGGTGTTCGGTGTGGTCGGTGGTACGCCAGATGCGCCGGAAACGGCGTATCTGGATTCCCCAGCGCCGGTCACGGAAGAACTGCTGGAGATGGCGGAACCGGTATCAGCGGATGAAGTGTTTCGCATTGCAGCACCCTGTGCCTGCAGTGATTGTGGACATTTCGACAGTGAGCAGTCCAACTGTCGCCTGGCACAGAAAATTGTGCGTTGGGTACCGATGGTGTCGGAATCGCTTCCGGTTTGCAGCATTCGTGCGGAGTGCCGCTGGTGGCAGCAGGAAGGGCGAGCAGCCTGCCTGCGTTGTCCACAGGTGGTAACCCGCAACAAGCAACCCAGCGAGGCGATGCGTGATGCCGCCAACCCGGAGTTGACGTGACATGACCACAACACTCTTTCGACCTGAAGCCATTGCCCATCAACAGGAGGTGAAGATGGGCGATGCGTTTCACGCTCACACGTCCATGTTGATCTGGCTCAGCGGGCTGATGGTGTTGTTGGCCATTGCCGTTGCCGTGTTTTTGGTTTGGGGAGAATACACGCGTAAAGCCCGGGTCGCCGGTTTTCTGGCACCTTCCAGCGGCATGATCAAAGTATTCACACCACAATCGGCCACCGTTGTTGAACGCCGGGCGATGGAAGGTCAAGCGGTTGAGCGGGGTGATGTGTTATTCGTTTTATCCTCGGAGCAGGCTTCGCTGGAGAACGATGATGCCCAGGCTGCGGCCATTGAATCCATCGTTGCACGCCGCGCCAGCCTGTTTGAAGAGCTGGAGCAGCAGGATGAGTTGAATCGGGTTCAATGGCAGGATATGCAGCGGCAGGTGCGGAATCTGGACGCTGAATTACGCCAATTGGATCAGGCGATTGCTGTGCAGCAACAACGGGTTCAGGTCGCAACACAGACACTGAATAAATTCCGCCAACTGTACGCAAACCATTATGTATCGGAAGTGCAGTGGCAGGAAAAGCAGGAACTGACACTCGCGCAACAGGCGTTG
Organism: Ketobacter sp. GenoA1; assembly: GCF_003671475.1. NCBI lineage: Bacteria > Pseudomonadati > Pseudomonadota > Gammaproteobacteria > Pseudomonadales > Ketobacteraceae > Ketobacter > Ketobacter sp. GenoA1. The sequence goes on from NZ_RCHM01000030.1 coordinate 189,742, forward strand.
TTGCAGAATCTAAAACGGGATCGTGCCACCCTTGACCGGGAACGTGGGGTGTTGCAGGCGAACATTGATTCCAGCCGCTACCAGTTTGCCAGGCAGCGGGCGGAGCTGGACAGATTGATCTCTACCACAGAGCAACAGCTAACGGAGTATCGAGCCAAACGCAGTATTGTCATTCGTGCGCCTGCAGCAGGTACGGTCACCGCCGTGCTGCTGCAGGAAGGTCAGGTGGCAAACAGGCAGGCTCCTTTGTTATCTATATTGCCCAAGGATTCTCAATTACAGGTCAATCTGTTGGTGCCCAGCCGGGCCATTGGTTTCATTGAGCAGGGCCAAGCCGTGGCGTTGCGTTATCAAGCCTTCCCCTATCAGCGATTTGGATTACAGCCGGGCACGGTAAAAGAAGTTTCCCGCACTTTAATCAAACCCGGTGAAGCGGATTTTCCGGTTGCTCTTGCTGAGCCGGCTTACCGAGTCATTGTGCAACCGGAGCAACAAAGCTTTCATGCTTATGCGCGGGATATTCCGTTACAGGCGGGTATGCTGCTGGATGCTGATATTGAGCTGGACAAGTATTCATTGATCGAGTGGGTGTTTGATCCTTTATACAGTTTGGCGGGAGCGTTATGAGTGTGATGCATTCCGAGGGACTGCATTTTGGCCGCCGTTGCAAAACTCCCGTTATTCTGCAATCGGAAGCCGCTGAGTGCGGCCTGGCGTGTCTGGCTATGGTGGCCAATCATCATGGCCTGAACACCGATCTTACTCACTTGCGACGTCAAATCAGTATTTCCTCCCAGGGTAGTACATTGTCGCAGTTAATGGAGTTTGCCTCCCGCCTGGATCTGTTGGGGCGCCCGCTTCGAGCAGAACTGGATAGCCTGGATCAGGTAGCTCTGCCCGCCATACTGCACTGGGACTTCAATCACTTTGTGGTACTGGTGGAAATCGCTGGTGGACGAATAACGTTGCATGATCCTGCCAAAGGTAAGGTTACGCTGGATTTGGATCAGGCCTCCCGCCACTTCACCGGCGTAGTGATGGAAGTGCAGCTAACCGCAAACTTTGTTCCCCGTACATCCCGGGAGCGCATTAAGTTGCGACAGTTGATCGGCCGTATTCCCGGGTTGGGTAACGCGGTTGGACAGATTCTAATGCTGGCATTGGTACTGGAATTATTCGCACTACTATTGCCCTGGTTTGCACAATTGGTTCTGGATGACGCTGTGGTTGCCGGTGATCGGGAACTGTTGAGCGTGCTGGGGCTGGGATTCATATTGCTGGTGGTGTTCAAGGTTGCCACCGAAGCGTTACGGGGCTGGATTGTGATGATTCTCAGTACCACCATGAACTTTCAGCTGTTAAGCCAGCTGTTTCACAGGTTGGTACGGTTACCCTATGGATATTTTGAAAAACGTCATTTGGGGGATATTGTATCCCGTTTTGATTCCATGAGCGTAATCCAGCGGACACTGACGGGCAGCTTGCTTGAGGCGATGATCGATGGTGTGATGGCGATATCCACCTTCATTATGTTACTGGTTTATAGTCCGAAACTGACCATTGTGGTGATCTGTGGGGCAGTATTATACGGAATGTTGCGTCTGGCCCTGTTCCTGCCTTTGCGAATGGCCACGGAAGATAAAATCAGTCGGGGCGCACTGCAGCAATCTAATTTACTGGAGACCGTGCGTGGCATACAGAGCATTAAGTTGTTTAATCGGGAGCAGTATCGTCGTGCACAGTTTCAAAATCTGGCGGTGAATCATTTTAATGCCGATATTGCGATGCAGAAACTGCATATCCTGTATCGTGGTGCCAATGGTTTGATCTTCAGTATAGAGCACATCGTTGTCATTTGGCTGGGCGCCTTGTTGATTATGGATCAGCGCTTTTCAGTGGGGATGATGTTTGCTTATCTGGCATATAAAGACCTGTTTAGCCAGCGTGTGATTGCATTGATTGAGAAAGGGATCGAATTGAAGATGCTGGGCCTGCATACTGAACGTGTTGCGGATATCGCATTGAGCGAACCTGAACTCGCGGAGCAAAACGGCGTAGCAACGCAGACCACCCGGGTACCGCAGGCCAGCATACAGGTACGCGGCCTTCAGTTTGCCTGGGGCGATGCGCAAGCGCCGGTATTGCAGGATCTGTCACTGGATATTGAAGCGGCTGAGTGTGTTGCTATTGTTGGGCTATCGGGTTGTGGTAAAACCACACTGGTAAAACTGTTGCTAGGATTACTGCAACCGGATAAGGGAACCATCTGTATGGGGGGCAAAGACATTCACACCCTCGGTATTGCACAATACCGGCAATGGGTGGGTTCCGTACTGCAGGAGGACCAGCTTTTTGCCGGCTCGATAGCGGATAATATCAGTTTCTTCGATCCTGAGGCGGATCAGCAACGCATTGAAGAATGTGCACAGTGTGCTTGTATTCATCAGGATATCGCACAGATGGCCATGGGTTATAATACCCTGATTGGAGAAATGGGCGGAGCCCTGTCCGGTGGGCAGAAGCAACGCCTGCTTCTAGCGCGAGCTTTGTACAAACAACCACAGATATTGATACTGGATGAAGCCACCAGTCACCTGGATGTACAGCGGGAAAAACAGGTAACCGAAGCCGTACGCAAGCTGAATCTTACTCGCATAATCATCGCTCACCGCCCAGAGACCATCGCTTCCGCGGACCGGGTGATCCTGTTGCAAAAAGGAAAAGCCCAAACCTTGTCGGTGACATCCTCCCCTTCCCATAAAGTAGTGATGGAGCCCGCCGAGTAGCGTGCAGCTGGTTCATTTATCTTATTATTATGATTCCATTCCAAATCAATCGGACTGACTACACCACGCTCTTGAACACCAACAATATGAGTATAAATCTGTGTGGTGGACAGATCGGCATGCCCCATCATTTCCTGAATGTTGCGAATATCCACTCCGGAACGTAACAAATTGGTGGCAAAACTATGGCGGAAGGTGTGACACCCTGCCTTTTTATAGATGCGTGCACTTTGTATGGCGACCTTTACCTTGCGTTGTACTGATTGTTCGCCCAAGTGGTGTCGTCTGGGTGTATTGGATCTAGGATCAGTGGACCTGATATGCGCGGGAAACACGTATTGCCATTGTGGGAGTCGTGCCGCGTTTGGGTACTTGCGGGACAGTGCCGCGGGTAGATAGACCTCACCATAACCTTCATCAAGATCTTTTGCATGCAGCGCCAGGGCGAAATCGATCTGATTCTGTAAGGGTTTCACCAACGTATTGGGCAGCAATGTTCGCCGTGACTTTGAGCCTTTGGCCTCCCGAACGATAATACAGTGATTAGAAAAATCAACATCCTGAACCCGCAGCCGTACGGCTTCCATGACCCGCAGGCCAGATCCATACATCAAAGATGCCAGAATTCTGTACACGCCGGACAACTGTGTGATCACAGATGTTGCCTCGCGATGACTGAAAACCGCAGGGATTAACTTGGGTTTGGCGCTGTGGGTAAATTCAAGCTGCAGATCGTGAAGACCATAAAATTGTTTATATAGATAAACCAAAGCATTGAGGGCAGTTTTTTGAGTATTGACCGCCAAATTCTTGTGCACGGCAAGGTGGGTGAGGTATTCATTAATTTCTTTAGCACCCAGCATACGTGGATGTTTCTTGCCGTGAAAGTAAATGAAATTCTTAATCCAGCTTAAATAAGTCTGCTCTGTTTTATAGGCTAAATTTCGGCTCCGCATGTGGACACGGAGTTGATCCAACAATCGAACTGGTTTAGCGGGGATGGGTACGGGTATATCGTCCATGATTAGATTCTTGAATAGGCTGTATTAATATACAGTATAATCTTTTTGACTGATTGGCAATCAAAAATGCAGCCTGTTGTTCAAGGGTACTGTGGTTTATGATCTGGTGATGACTGGAGAACGCTGAATTTTATTGTTTAAAATCAGGTGTTTGGTGCGGTATAAGTTATTGGTGATAGATGTATGAGAGACAGATATCTCGGTGGGCTAAGTTAGGGGTTATTGCTATTATATGTTGGATAATCAGCGAATTACGGGATCATGTGTGCAGATATGGTAAGGTTGATAACAGTACAGAGACGGTTGATTTGGGGATATACGTTTTTGGTACGTAGATGTAAATGTTAAATGGTGCCCTGTAGTTTGATTCGTTTTAAGTGATATTCGGCTTCGCCGGAGCGCTATAAGGTTGGGTGGTGGTATCTCAGATCTGTGTTGCTGCTAGTGACTATGTTCGTCGAACACTACCAGCAATGGGTATCGCAATCGTATTATCCCAGCAGGTCTAAAGCGTAGAATTGATAGTTTTAAATAGGTTTAGCAGGCTGTTGAAGGTCGACCAACGAACCGTTCGTTCTTCGTGAGTCTATCGGTTTTGATGGTTGGGGCAATTAAGGTATTCTAATTGTCACGGTTTATAGGTTTAGGTGGCGCGCTCGCGCCACAACGTGGTTGTTGGTAGGTTGGTACCGGCACCGTTTTAACTATCCGGTCAACGCGGACCCATCTACGCCGCGCCAACATGTGGTCGCTACGCTTTTTACCACATGTTGGCACAACGCAGCTGGGCCGGTTACCTCAGCGTTAGGCGAGGTTGCTCTCGTGCAAATTGAATATGAAGTCAAACCTGGAAAGATAGTCAAAGTGCTCTCGCTTGATGAAACAGGCGAGATTGAAAAATCATGGATGAGTGTGTTCGCTAAAAACA
>NZ_RCHM01000031.1:0-2429 GCF_003671475.1 Ketobacter sp. GenoA1
TGTTGATTTGCACCCAAAATTGACCCACCTGACCCCATAATTTGCATCGAATTTTGACCCACGTTCAACTCATCCTGCACCCATTGATGCAGGAGCACTCAGGAGTGATCGACGTGGCGTTATTAAGCGTAATCAGGCGGTGGCATTTCCGCGAAGGGATGCCGATCAGAGAGATAACCCGGCGCACCGGACTAAGCCGTAACACCGTACGCAAATACTTGGCTAAGGGTGTAGTGGAACCCCGCTACCCTGACCGTAAATCCCCCTCCAAGCTCGATGATTACGAGCTGACATTAACCAGTTGGCTGTTTCGGGAGTCTCGTCGGCACCGCAAACAGCGGCGCAGCATCAAGCAATTGCATCTGGATCTGGTACAACTGGGTTATACCGGTTCCTATGATCGGGTCGCAGCCTTTGCTCGACTATGGCGGCAGGAGCAACAGGAAGCCCAACGAACCGCCGCTAAAAACACCTATGTACCGCTCCAATTTGCACCGGGTGAAGCCTTCCAGTTTGATTGGAGCGAAGATTATGTGGTGATTGGTGGTGTGAACACCAAGCTCCAGATTGCCCACTTTCGGCTCAGTCACAGTCGAGCCTTCTTCCTGCGAGCCTACCTGCATCAGACCCACGAGATGCTGTTCGATGCCCACTTTCATGCTTTCCAACTGTTTGGCGGAGTGCCTGAACGAGGCATTTACGACAATATGAAAACAGCCGTGGATAAGGTGGGCAGGGGTAAACAACGCACAATCAATAAGCGCTTTCAGGCCATGGTGAGTCACTACTTGTTTGAAGCCGAATTCTGCAACCCGGCCGCCGGTTGGGAGAAAGGCCAGGTAGAAAAACAAGTGCGTGATGCCCGTCATCTACTCTGGCAGAAAGCACCGCCATTCCGAACTCTGGCAGAGCTCAACACCTGGCTACAGCAACGCTGTTTGGCCTTGTGGCAGGAACTACCCCATCCCCAGGACAAGCGTCGAACTTTGTATCAGTATTGGCAAGTGGAACAGGAAGCCCTGATGGCGGTACCGGCTGCGTTTGACGGTTTTGTAGAATTCACTAAGCGCGTCAGCTCAACCTGTCTGATTACCCATGATTGCAACCGTTACAGCGTACCGGCAAGCTTCGCTAACCGTCCAGTCAGTTTACGGGTCTATCCTGATCGAATTGTGGTGGTGGCTGAAGCGCAGATCATTGCCAGTCATGCTCGGGTGTTTACCCGAGATCATAACGCGACTGGAAAAACCATTTACGACTGGCGTCATTATTTATCGGTAGTACAACGCAAACCTGGGGCATTGCGTAACGGTGCGCCCTTCACTGAGTTACCCAATAGCTTCAAGCAACTTCAAAACCAGTTACTCAAACGCCCCGGTGGCGATCGGGAAATGGCGGATGTGCTGGCCCTGGTATTACTGCATGATGAGAAGCTGGTAGAGCAAGCGATTGAAGCCGCGCTCAGTATCGAAAGACCCTCACGACAACATGTGATGAATTGCCTTAACCGGTTGCAGGATAAAGCCATACCCGAGCCGTTGAAACCGCCACCAGCCCTAAAGCTGGTCACAGAACCCTTGGCCAATACCGCCCGCTATGATGACTTGAGGGAGGGCAAATCATGAACCAGGAAGCCCTGATCAAAACCCTGAAGACACTCAAACTGTTTGGTATGGCCGATGCCGTAACGGATTTATCAGAGCAGGCTTCACCTGCCTATGTTCAGTCTGTGCCCATACTGGAAACCCTGCTTAAAGCCGAAGTTGCAGAACGGGATGTTCGTTCCACCCGGTATCAAATGAAAGCCGCCCGGTTCCCAGCTTATAAAGACTTGAGCCACTTCGACTTCAGCCAAAGTGTGGTGGATGAGGTGTTGATCAAGTCGTTACATCGCTGCGAGTTCTTACAGGATGCCCAAAATCTCGTGCTGGTGGGCGGCCCTGGCACAGGAAAAACCCATCTGGCTACGGCTTTGGGCGTACAGGCGATTCAGCACCACCGCTATCGCGTGCGGTTCCTGTCTACCATTGAACTGGTGAACGCCCTGGAGTTGGAGAAACAGCAAGGTAATCAAGGCCGGCTGGCCAACCGACTCATGAGCACCGACCTGGTCATACTGGATGAGTTGGGTTATCTGCCTTTTAGTCAATCAGGAGGAGCCTTACTGTTTCACCTACTAGGCAAACTCTATGAAACCACCAGCGTGGCGATCACCACCAACTTGAGCTTCAGTGAATGGCCAACCGTATTTGGGGATCCCAAGCTTACAACCGCATTATTGGACCGATTGACTCATCATTGCCATATCATCGAAACCGGTAACGACAGTTATCGATTCAAACATTCAACCACACAACAGAGGGAAAGGAAGTCTAGCAATAACAGGAATATTTAGGCCATAATCGGCCCACTAGGCGGGTCAATATTCG